>NZ_JBEZFD010000012.1:0-281923 GCF_040649235.1 Spirillospora sp. NPDC049024 | reverse complement strand
GGGAACCGCGACTCCTCGTCCACCTCCGCCGCGAAAGGAGCGATCTTGGCCTCGGCCAGCTCACGCACCGTACGCCGCAGCAGCTCATGCTCCTCGGACGGCGCGTACGTGGGAAAGTCAGCACTCATGCCGCAGATGCTACCGGCCAGTAGGCAGTGGCGGCCGACGCAGGTACCCGCCCGCAGCGGGCACGTAAGTAGGGCCGCTCGTCGGCCAGAGCGAACGGAGAGGAGCAGGCCTTGTCCTACCGGCTGACGGTCATCGGAACCGGTTACCTCGGCGCCACCCACGCGGCGTGCATGGCCGACCTCGGCTTCGAGGTCCTCGGACTCGACGTGGACGCGGAGAAGATCGCGCGGCTCTCGGCCGGCGACCTCCCCGTGTACGAGCCGGGGCTCGAGCCCGTGCTGCGCCGGGGGCTGGAGACCGGGCGGCTGCGCTTCACCACGTCCTACGAGGAGGTCGCGGAGTTCGGCGACGTCCACTTCCTGTGCGTCGGCACCCCGCAGAAGGCCGGGGAGTACGCCGCCGACCTGACCTACGTCGACGACGCGATCGCGTCGCTGGCGCCGCTGCTGGAGCGGCCCTGCCTGGTCGTCGGCAAGTCGACCGTGCCGGTCGGGACGGCCGCGCGGCTGGGCGAGGCGCTCGCCAAGGCGGCGCCGGTGGGCGGGGACGCCGTGCTCGCGTGGAACCCCGAGTTCCTGCGCGAGGGCTTCGCCGTCCAGGACACCCTGCACCCCGACCGGATCGTGGCCGGGCTGCCCGCCGACCAGGGCGCCGCCGAGCACGCCGAGAAGGTGCTCCGCGAGATCTACCGGACGATGATCGCCGAGGGGGTGCCCTTCATCACGGCCGACTTCCCCACCGCCGAGCTGGTCAAGGTGTCGGCGAACGCGTTCCTCGCCACCAAGATCTCCTTCATCAACGCGATGGCCGAGGTGTGCGAGGCCGCGCACGCGGACGTGACGAAGCTCTCGGAGGCGCTGTCCTACGACGACCGGATCGGCGGGAAGTTCCTGGGCCCGGGGCTGGGGTTCGGCGGCGGCTGCCTGCCGAAGGACATCCGGGCGTTCATGGCCCGGGCGGGCGAGCTCGGCGCCGACCAGGCGCTCACCTTCCTGCGCGAGGTCGACGAGATCAACATCCGCCGCCGGATCCGGATGGTGGACCTCGCCCGGCAGCTGCTCGGCGGCTCCTTCGCCGGCCGGACGGTCGGCGTCCTCGGCGCCGCGTTCAAGCCCAACTCCGACGACGTGCGCGACTCCCCCGCGCTTGACGTGGCCGCGTCCATCCGCGCCCAGGGCGCCAGGGTGACCGTCTACGACCCGCAGGCCATGCGGAACGCGCGCCGCGCCCACCCGACGCTGGAGTACGGCGACTCGGCGATGTCCGCCGTCCGGGACGCGCACGCCGTCCTGCTGCTGACCGAGTGGGCGGAGTTCCGGGACATGAACCCCGCAACCGTCGCCGAGGCCGTCGCCGAGCGCAACATCGTGGACGGGCGCAACGCGCTCGACCCCGAGCGGTGGCGCGCGGCCGGGTGGAACTACCGGGCGCTGGGGCGTCCGTGACGGGGAACTAAAGCGGCCGGAGGCGGTGTTGTGGCGGGCATGAGCGCTGACTTCGCCGACCCGGACGTGATCACCCGCCTGCTGGACGAGTCGAGGACGTGGGCCTTCGTCGGGCTCGGGGACGCCCCGTCGCGGGAGGTCTACAACCAGGCCCGGCTGCTGCAGCGGCGCGGGAAGCGGATCATCCCGGTGCATCCGGAGGCGCGGGAGGTGCTCGGTGAGAAGGGGTACGCCTCCCTCGCCGACGTCCCGGACGCCTCCGAGGTGGACGTGGTGGGCGTCTACCGCCGCGCCGAGCACGCCGGGCAGGCGGTGGACGAGGCGATCGCGGCGGGCGCGAAGGCCGTGTGGCTGCCGCTCCAGGTGGTCGACGAGGCGGCGGCCCGGCGCGCCAGGGACGCCGGGCTCGACGTCGTCATGGACCGCTGCCCGGCCGTCGAGTGGTCCCTGCGCCACTGACGGCCCCGGGCGGGCCTCCGAGGCCCCGGCGGCGCCGGGGGTCCCTCAGAGCCGCTCTCGCAGCCGCGCGCCCTTCGCCTTGGCCTGACCGTAGAGGTCCTGCTGGAAGACCGTCATCTTGGCTCGCAGGTCCTCGTCGGAGGCGGCCAGGATCCGGACGGCCAGCAGCCCGGCGTTGCGGGCCGCGCCGACCGCGACCGTCGCGACCGGGACGCCCGCGGGCATCTGCACGATCGAGAGCAGCGAGTCCATGCCGTCCAGGTACTTCAGCGGGACGGGCACGCCGATCACCGGCAGCGGCGTCACCGACGCCAGCATGCCCGGCAGGTGCGCGGCGCCGCCCGCCCCCGCGATGATCACGCGGAGGCCGCGGGCCGCCGCGTCCTCCCCGTAGGCGATCATGTCGTGCGGCATGCGGTGCGCGGACACCACGTCGGCCTCGTAGGGGACGCCGAACTCCTCCAGCGCCTGGGCCGCGGCCTCCATCACGGGCCAGTCCGAGTCGCTGCCCATCACCACGCCGACGACCGGGGCGTTCACGCGTGCCTCCCGTTGATCTCGCTCACTGGTGTCCTCATCGCGCGCGGTCCTTCATGGCGGGACCCCACCGCAGGTAGTCGGCGGCGTGCCGGGCGCGCTCGCGGACCTCGGCGAGGTCGGCGCCGAGCGCGGTCACATGCCCGATCTTGCGTCCGGGGCGGGACTCCTTGCCGTACATGTGCACCTTGACGCCCGGGTCGTGGGCCATCACGTGGATGTAGCGGGGGTAGACCTCCGGGTCGTCGCCGCCGAGCACGTTGGCCATCACCGCGTACGGGGCGGTGGGCTCGGTGGAGCCGAGCGGCAGGTCGAGGACGGCCCGCAGGTGCTGCTCGAACTGCGAGGTCCGGGCGCCCTCGATCGTCCAGTGACCGGAGTTGTGCGGGCGCATGGCGAGCTCGTTCACCAGCAGCCCGCCCTCGGTCTCGAACAGCTCCACGGCGAGGAGGCCCACGACGCCCAGTTCCTCCGCGACGCGGAGGGCGAGGCTCTGCGCCTCGGCGGCCAGGTCCTTCGAGAGGCCGGGCGCGGGCGAGATCACCTCGACGCAGATCCCGCCCTCCTGGACGGTCTCCACGATCGGGTACGCGGCGCCCTGGCCGTAGGGGGAGCGCGCGACGAGCGCGGCCAGCTCGCGCCGGAAGGGGACGTGCTCCTCCACCAGGAGGTCGACGCCCTCGGCCTGCAGCCGGTCGGCGACGCGGGCCTCCTCCGGGTCGCCGGCCACCCAGACGCCCTTGCCGTCGTAGCCGCCGCGCGTGGACTTCAGGACCAGCGGCCAGCCGTGCTCGCGGCCGAACGCCTCCAGGAACGCCGCCGGGTCGGGCGACGGGACGGGCGCGTAGGCGGGGCAGGGGACGCCGAGGCCGCTCAGCCGCTCGCGCATGACGAGCTTGTCCTGGGCGTGCGCGAGCGCGGCCGACCCGGGCCGGCACGGGACGCCCGCGGCCTCCAGCTTCTGGATGTGCGGCCCCGGGACGTGCTCGTGGTCGAAGGTGACCACGTCGCAGCCCTGGGCGAAGGCCAGCAGATCGTCGAGGGCGCGGTCGTTGCCGACCCGCGCGTCCGAGACGACCTTGGCGGCCGAGTCGTCCGGCGCTCCGGCGAGCACGCGCAGCGGGACGCCGAGCGCGATCGCGGCCTGCTGGGTCATCCGGGCGAGCTGCCCGCCGCCCGCCATCCCGACCACGGGCATGTCACGAACCTTCACGTCGAAAGGCTATCGGGCGGCCGGGCCGAACGGATCACGCGGCGCCCGCGTCGAAGGTGTGTGGGACCCTCGGCAGTGGGCACGGGACAATGGGCACCGAACGGGGGGTGGCCGTGAAAGCTTCGTGTTCCAGCGTCCCAGGCGCCGCGGGCGTCTATCCTCGTTGTTCCTCCCCGCAAGCCCGGAAGGACGGATCCCCTTCGTGAGCCTGGTCGCCAAAATCCACCGGCGGTTCGCGCACCTCGTGCGGGAGCTGGCGCAGTTCGGCAGCGTGGGCGCCATCGCGTTCGTGATCACGTTCGCGATCGGCAACGGCCTGCACACCGGCATGGGGGTGGGCCCGCTCACGTCCAACGGCGTCGCCACGGTGATCGCGACGACGTTCTCCTACCTGGCGAACCGCTACTGGACGTTCCGGCACCGCGACCGCACCGGCCTCGGCCGCGAGTACGTGCTGTTCTTCGCGCTGAACGGCGTCGGACTGGTGATCACCGAGCTGTTCATCGGCTTCTCGCACTACGTCCTCGGCCTCGACGGCGCGGTGTTCTACAACCTCGCGCTGGTCGTCGGCACCGGGGTGGCGACCCTGTTCCGCTTCTGGTCGTACAAGAAGTGGGTGTTCCTGCCGGCGAGCGCCCCGCCCGTCGACCCGGCCTCCGGGCTGCCCGAGGCGCCCTCGGACGACCTCACCGGCGAGCCCGCCGCGGAGCCCGCCGCAGGGGGCCCCGGCGCGACCCGCGCGCCGGAGGGCGGTCCCGCCCCGGCGCCCCGGCTCCTGCACCCCCTCGACCGCGCCGCCGAGGACTACGCCGAGATCTGAGCTCCCGTCCCGGGCACCTGGCTTGAAGCGCGGGGCCCCGGCTTCCCGCGTCAGGCGGGCCCCATGACCACGCGTTCGGCGGCCAGGCGGACCTCTGCGGCCTGGCGCAGGAAGACCCCGAAGACCGCGGGCCGGGAGTGCAGGAGCTCAAGCCGCCCGCCGTCCACCACCGCCAGCGAGCGGGCGAGGTAGAGGCCGAGGCCGGTGCCGTGGCCGCCGGAGACGCTGCGCTCGAAGATGCGGGGCTCCAGCCCCGCCGGGATGCCCTCGCCCTCGTCGCCGACCTCGACCACCACCGAGCTCGCGCCCGGCTTGGTGTGGATGGTCACGGTGCCGGCGCCGTGCACGAGCGAGTTCTCCAGGAGCGTGGCGACGATCTGCGAGAAGCCCTCGGGGTGGGTCATGCCGACCAGGCCCTGCTCGCCGATGATCCGCACGTCCCGGCCGGCCTTGCGGAAGCTCGGCCGCCACTCCTCGACCTGCTGGGCGATGATCTCGTCGATCGGGGACGGGACGGCGCCGCCGGTCCGGTCGTGCCGGGCGCGGGCGAGCAGCTGCTCGACGACCGCGACGAGCCGCTCGGCCTGCGCGACCGCCGCCGCGCCCTCCTCCCGGACGACGTCGGGGTAGTCGGCGGCCTCGATCATCTCCTCCAGCCGCATGGACAGCGCGGTCAGCGGGGTGCGGAGCTGGTGGCTGGCGTCGGCCGCGAACTCGCGGCTGGCGACCAGCAGGTCGGTGATGCGGACGGCGCTGCGGTCCAGCACCTCGGCGACCCGGTCGACCTCGGGGATGCCGTAGCGGCGCGGGCGCGGCCGGGCGTTTCCGCTGCCGAGCCGGTCGGCGGTCTCGGCGAGGTCGACCAGCGGCAGCGTCAGCTTGCGGGCCTGCACCATCGCCAGGCCGACCGTGACGGCGACGCAGAGCAGGGCCAGGCTGCCGACCAGCAGGAGCAGCCGCAGCGCGGCGTCGCGGACCTGCGCCTCGGGGCGCGACACGCGCACCCTGACCCGGCCGTGGGTGGCGGTCGCCGACAGGACGCGCCCGCGCGCGGGCGGCCCGGCGGTGACGGTCCGGCCGTCCGGCAGTGTGATCGACACGTGCCGGCCCGGGTACTCCCGGGCGAGGACCGTGCCGGTGACGGGCTGGTGCGCCTCCAGGCTGTAGCCGACGCCGCCGGCGATGGAGGACGCCTCCCGGTCGAGCGACCGGCTGGCCTCCTCGTACACGAGCTTGTGGGCGGCGTAGGCGAGGGGTATGCCGAGCAGGAGCAGCGCGACCACCGCCACCGCGAGCGTCGACAGGAGCAGTCGGCGCCTCATGGGGGCTCCTTCGAGGGTTTCGAGGGTGGGGCCGCGGAGCGTGCGGCACTCGCCCCGGAGGCCTCTCGGGAAGGCCCCCGGCGTCCCGCACGACCGCGGCGGCCGGTGCTAGTCGCCGCGCTCGAACCGGAAGCCGACGCCCCGCACCGTGGTGATGTAGCGGGGACTGCCGGCGTCGTCGCCGAGCTTGCGGCGCAGCCAGGAAATATGCATGTCGAGGGTCTTCGTGGAACCCCACCAGTTGGTGTCCCACACCTCGCGCATGATCTGTTCGCGGGTCACGACCTTGCCCGCGTCGCGCACGAGGACGCGCAGCAGGTCGAACTCCTTGGTGGTGAGCTGCAACTCCTGGTCGCCCATCCAGGCGCGGCGCGACTCGGCGTCGATCCGCACGCCCTGGACGATCGGGGTCTCGGTGCTGCCCCGGCGCAGCAGGGCGCGCACCCGCGCGAGCAGCTCCGCCAGCCGGAACGGCTTGGTCACGTAGTCGTCGGCGCCGGCGTCCAGCCCGACGACGGTGTCGACCTCGTCGGCCCGGGCGGTCAGGATCAGGATGGGCACGCCGTGCCCTTCCGCCCGCACCCGGCGGGCCACCTCAAGGCCGTCCAGTTCGGGCAGGCCGAGATCAAGGACGATCAGGTCCACGCCGCCCCCGAGCGCCCGCTCCAGCGCCTGCGGGCCGTCGGGGCTGACTTCGACGGTGTACCCCTCGCGACGCAGCGCGCGGGCGAGAGGCTCGGAGATGGACGTGTCGTCCTCGGCGAGCAGTACTGAGGTCATGAACCGATCGTATGACCAAACTTGACCATTGCCCGGCTCCCGCCGCGCTCTTGACCTGCGGTTTGCCACTCGTAGTACAACAGCGAACACGGTTTTGCCGACGCGTCGCGGATGTGGCCCTAGTCACGTCCCCAGGCGGGGGCGGCCGCCAGGTCGAGGACGGCGGCCGAGGCGCCCGGCAGCGCCACCGCGACCGATCCGGAATCGCCGAAGTTGACCGATTCAATGCCAATCGCCGGATCCGAGGCGAGCAGGAGCCGCGGGGCCGGCCCGCCGGGACCGGGCATCGGGAGCAGGACGGACCCGTCGCCGAGGTTCGCCGCCACGCACACCGGGCCGCGCCGCAGGACCAGCGCGCGCACCGCCTCGCCCGCCGCCCCGCCGGCCTCCTCGCCGCCCGTCTCGCCATGCGTCTCGACCGTCACGGCGGTCAGCCGGGGGTCGTTCAACTCGGGCCGGGAGCGGCGCAGAGCGATCAGGTCGCGGTGCCATTCGAGCAGGTCGCGGTGCGGGGGCCGGTCCGGTTCGGCCCAGTCGAGGACCGAGCGCCGGAACGTGTCCACAGCCTGTGGATCGGGGACCTCGCCGCTCCAGCCGTGCCGGGAGAACTCGCGCCGCCGCCCCTCGCTGACCGCGCGCGCCAGTTCCGGATCCTGGTGGTCGGTGAAATAGCACCACGGGGTCGACGCGCCCCATTCCTCACCCATGAAGAGCATGGGCGTGAACGGTCCGAGCAGGAGCAGCGCCGCGCCGGCTTTCAGCAGCCCGGGGGACGGCACAAGGGCACCTATGCGGTCGCCCGCCGCGCGGTTGCCGACTTGGTCGTGGTTCTGCAGGAAGCCGAGGAATCTGTGCGCGGGCGTTTCCCTGACATTGACCGGGCGGCCGTGGTGCCGCCCCCGATAGGTCGACATGGTCCCGTCGTGGACGAAGGCCTTGGTGAAGGCCTTCTCCAGCGTTTCCAGGGAGCCGAAGTCGCAGTAATATCCCTGCCTCTCACCGGTGAGCGCGGCGTGCAGCGCGTGGTGGAAGTCGTCGCTCCATTGGGCGTCCAGACCGTATCCGCCGGCTTCCCGGGACGTCACCAGGCGCGGGTCGTTCAGGTCCGATTCGGCGATGAGGAAAAGCTCCCTGCCGAGGTGAGCGGAAAGCGCCGACACGGCGCGTCCCAGCTCTTCCAGGATGTGCACCGCACTGTGGTCGGTGAAGGCGTGGACGGCGTCGAGGCGCAGCCCGTCCAGGTGGTAGTCGCGCAGCCACATCAGCGCGTTCTGGACGACGAATGCGCGGACCTCGTCCGATCCCTCCTGGTCGAAGTTCACGGCGTCGCCCCAAGGCGTGGCGTGGGCGCTCGTGAAATACGGCCCGTAGCTTCCCAGGCGATTCCCGTCCGGCCCGAGGTGGTTGTAGACGACGTCCAGGACGACGGCCAGACCGCGGGCATGGGCGGCGTCCACGAAGCGTTTCAACCCGTCCGGGCCGCCGTAGGGCTCGTGCGGCGCCCATAGGTGCACCCCGTCGTAACCCCAGCCGTGCCGGCCGGGGAAGGACGCGACCGGCAGCAGTTCCACCGCGTCTATGCCGAGCGCCACCAGGTGGTCGAGACGCTCTATCGCCGCGTCGAACGTGCCCTCGGGCGTGAACGTCCCCACATGCATCTCGTAGAGGACGCTGCCGGCGAGCGGGCGGCCGTGCCAGTGCCGGTCGGTCCACGCGAACCGTCCGTGGTCGTAGAGGCGGCTGCGGCCGTGGACGCCCTCGGGCTGCCAGGGGGAACGCGGGTCGGGCAGCACTTCGTCGGCCCCGTCCAGGACGAACCCGTAGTCGGTCCCGTGGGAGGCGTCCGCGACCTCGGCCTCCCACCATCCCGAGGGCCGCGCCTCCATGGGGTGCCGGGCGCCGCCGGCCACGACGTCCACGCGGCCGGCGGCGGGTGCCCACACCTCGAAACGGGCGCTCACCGATCGATCTCCCGGGGGACGAGCAGCGCGACGGGAAGGTGCTCGAACAGGCGCGAGGCGTCCAGGATCGGGCCCATGTGCGTGCAGCCCGTCAGGACGTCCCGCCAGCCCTGGCGGCGCACGTCCACGCGCGTTCCCTTCCAGCCGCCGCGGCGCTCCAGGCCCACGGGGAGCCGGGTGGCGAGCGCGACGGCCTCGCCCCGGGCGAACCCCACGACGTGCTCGGCGGCGGGCCCGCGCGCGGTGACCGGCTCGTGCCGGGAGCCGGGGCCGAACCACTCCGGATGGGACCGGCGCAGCCGCAGCACCCGCGACGTGACCAGCAGCTTCTCGTCGTCGACCTCCTTCGGCTGCCGGCCGGTGTCGAGCCGGAACAGGTGCTCGCGGCGCCGCCCGTAGTCGACGGGCCGCCGGTTGTCGGGGTCGACCAGCGACAGGCCGGTCATCTCGCAGCCCTGGTAGACGTCGGGGACGCCCGGCATCGCCAGCTGGACGAGCTTCTGGCCGAGCGTGTTCACGCGGGCGTAGGGGGCCAGCTTCGCGACGAACGACGTCATGTCGGTCACGAGGTCGGCGTCGGCCAGGACGCCGCGCGCGTACTCCAAAACGGCCTGCTCGTACTCGGGATCCTGATCGGCCCAGGAGGTGCGCGTCTTGGCCTCCCGCATCGCCTTGGTGAGGAACTCCTCCAGCCTGCCGCTGGTGAGCGGCCAGGCACCCACGAGCGTCTGCCAGAGCAGGTACTCCAGGTCCGGCTCCAGGGGAGATGTGCCGGGACCCCAGTCACGCCACCGCTCCACGGCTTCGACCCACTCGCCGGGCAGTTCCGACAGCACGGCCAGCCAGGCGCGCACGTCCTCCTCGCGCTTGGTGTCGTGCGTGGAGAGCGTGGTCATCGTCAACGGCCAGTCGCGGGCGAGCCGTATGCAGAACGCGTGGAACTCCGGCTCGCCGACGCTGAACCGGCCTGGCGCCCCGCCGACCTCGTTCAGGGCGGCCATGCGGTTCCACCGGTAGAACGCCGTGTCCTCCACGCCCTTGGCGGCCAGCGGAGACGACGTCTGCTGGAACCGGACGATGAACTCGGCGTCGGTGCGCTCGCCGCGTCCGAGGGCCAGGTCCACGATGGTTTCCAGGTCGCCGTGCATGTCCTCTGGCAAGTGCGCGCGTGCGCGGCGGGCGGCCTCGTCCACGACGTCCACGGCCTGCTGGGGTGCGTCCTCCCCAGGCACGACGTACGCGCGGTAGACGGGCATGGCGACCAGCAGTTCGACCAGGGCCCGCTCCAGGCCGGGGCGGCGCTCGCCCACCACCCGGTGAAGGACGCGCTGGAGCCGCTCGATCTCGGGCTTGAGGCTGTGCGTCGCGGCGTGCATCCGGGCGTCGCGCTCGACCTCCTCGAAGGAGGCCGGGTTGCCCGTGAGCGACACGTAGTAGTCGGTCAGCGGCTTCTCCCCGGCCGGGTCGACGAACAGCCCGCCGATCATGCCGAGCGCGTCGTAGCCGGTGGTGCCCGCGCACGGCCAGTCCGCCGGCAGCCGCTCCTCCCCCTCGGTGATCTTCTCGACGAGCAGCCGGCGGCCCGGGGCGGCCTCGGCGAGCCGCCGCAGGTAGCCGCGCGGGTCGGCGAGCCCGTCGGGGTGGTCGATGCGCAGCCCGTCCACCAGGCCGTCCCGGACCAGGCTCAGCAGCAGCGCGTGCGTGCGCTCGAAGACCTCCGCGTCCTCCTGCCGCAGCCCGATCAGGCCGGAGATGTCGAAGAAGCGGCGGTAGTTGGGCTCGCCCTCGCCGGGCGGCACGATCCGCCCGCCGCCCGCCTCCCAGTCGACGTCGAACCAGCGGGCGAACCGCGACCGCGGCCCCTCCGCCAGGACGTCCGCGAACGGCAGGTTCAGCTCGGGCGGCTCAGGGATCGCCATGTGGTTCGGGACGACGTCCACCAGCACCCGGAGCCCGTGCGCCCGGAACCGGGTCGCCATGGCCCCGAACGCCTCGGGACCGCCGAGCTCCTCCGACAGCCGGGAGTGGTCGACGACGTCGTAGCCGTGCGTGGAGCCAGGCGCGGCCTGCAGGATCGGCGACAGGTAGACGTGCGACACGCCGAGGGCCGCCAGGTAGGGGGCCAGCGCGGCGGCCTCGGCGAATCCGAAGTGCTCCTCGGGCGTCCCGCGGAGCTGGAGGCGGTAGGTGCCGGTCGGCGGCACGGGGAGGGCGTCCTCCTCGGGGACGGGTCTGTCGGCCTGTTCGGGTCTGTCCGCCCTTTCGGGCATGTGGTCCTCGGACACGGTTTCCTCGGGGGGTTCGGCGGCGGGAAGCGGTTCCTCGGGGACGGGCTCGGCCTGCGTGTGGGCGTCCGCCTGCGCGGCGTCCGCCTGCCTGAGGTCTACCCACGCGGGTGCTGTCTGCGCGTCGTCGTCCATCTGCCCGTCCTGCCTCAGAGCCGGCGGATGACCTGGACGGAGCGAGCGGCGACCGGCACGTTCTCGCGGGCCTTCACGACGGGCGACTCCTCCTCGGCGAGCAGCGGATCGGCGGTGTCCAGCACCTTCATCCACATCTGCCCGTAACGCGCGGGCGGAAGCGTGAACGGCAGGTCCCCCTCGTGGGCGTTGAACAGCAGCAGGAACGAGTCGTCCCTGACCTGCCGTCCGCGCCGGTCCGGCTCCCCTATCGCGTCGCCGTTCAGGAACACGGTCAGCGACTTGTTGAACCCTGCGGACCAGTCCTCGTCGGTCATCTCCACTCCGCCGGGGGTGAACCACACGAGGTCGGGCAGGTCCTCGGGCCGCGTCCCCGCGCGGGTGCGCCTGGAGCCCTCGACGCCGCCGCTGAAGAAGCGCCGCCGGCGGAACACCGGGTGCTCGGTCCGCAGCTCGGAGAGGCGGCGGACGAAGTCGAGCAGCGGGCCGCGCTCGTCGAAGAACGTCTCGTCGCGCAGGCCCGTCCAGTCGACCCAGGACAGCTCGGTGTCCTGGCAGTAGGCGTTGTTGTTGCCGCTCTGCGTCCGGCCGATCTCGTCGCCGTGCAGGAGCATCGGCACGCCCTGCGACAGGAACAGCGTGGCCAGGAAGTTGCGCTTCTGCCGCTCGCGCAACGAGATGATCTCCAGATCGTCCGTCGCGCCCTCGTGGCCGCAGTTCCACGACCGGTTGTCGTCGGTGCCGTCGCGGTTGCCCTCCCCGTTGGCCTCGTTGTGCTTGCCGTCGTAGGAGACCAGGTCGTGCAGCGTGAAGCCGTCATGGCACGTCACGAAGTTGATCGAGGCGAGCGGGCGGCGGCCGTCGTCGGCGTACAGGTCGGACGAGCCCGTCAGCCGGGACGCGAAGTCGGGCAGCGCGCCCGGCTGCCCGCGCCAGTAGTCGCGCGTCGTGTCGCGGTACTGGCCGTTCCACTCCGTCCACAGCGGCGGGAAGTTGCCGACCTGGTAGCCGCCCTCGCCCACGTCCCACGGCTCGGCGATCAGCTTGACCTGCGAGACCACCGGGTCCTGCTGGACGAGGTCGAAGAACGCCGACAGCCGGTCCACCGCGTGCAGTTCGCGGGCCAGCGTCGCGGCGAGGTCGAAGCGGAACCCGTCCACGTGCATCTCGGTCACCCAGTACCGCAGCGAGTCCATGATCAGCTGCAGGACGTGCGGGCTGCGCATCAGCAGGCTGTTGCCGGTGCCCGTGGTGTCCATGTAGTAGCGGGGGTCGTCCTCCGTGAGCCGGTAGTACGAGGCGTTGTCGATGCCGCGGAACGACAGCGTCGGCCCGAGGTGGTTGCCCTCGGCGGTGTGGTTGTAGACGACGTCCAGGATCACCTCGATCCCGGCCTCGTGCAGCGACTTCACCATCGCCTTGAACTCCAGCACCTGCTCGCCGCGCTGCCCGGACGAGGAGTACTCGTTGTGCGGCGCGAAGAAGCCGATGGTGTTGTAGCCCCAGTAGTTGCGCAGCCCGCGGCTCGTCAGCGCGTCGTCGTGGACGAACTGGTGGACGGGCATCAGCTCCACCGCCGTCACCCCGATCGAGCGCAGGTGATCGGTGATCACGGGGTGGCCGAGCGCCGCGTAGGTGCCGCGCAGCGCGGGCGGGATGTCCGGATGCCGGGCGGTGAGCCCCTTGACGTGCGCCTCGTAGATCACCGTCTCGTGGTACGGGGTGCGGGGCGGGCGGTCGTCCCCCCAGTCGAAGTAGGGGCTGACGACCACCGACCGCATCGTGTGGGGCGCCGAGTCGGCGTCGTTGCGCGACCACGGGTCGCCGAAGTCGTAGCCGAAGCACGCCTCGTCCCAGTCGACCTGGCCCTCGACGGCCTGGGCGTAGGGGTCCAGCAGCAGCTTCGCGGGGTTGCAGCGCAGGCCGCGCGACGGGTCGTACGGGCCGTGCACCCGGAACCCGTACCGCCGCCCCGGCATGACGCCCGGCAGGTAGGCGTGCCACACGAAGGCGTCCACCTCCGGCAGCGTCAGCCGCGTCTCCTCACCGTCGCCCGCCGGGCCGTCGAACAGGCACAGCTCCACCTTCTCGGCCGCCTCGGAGAAGACGGCGAAGTTCGTCCCCGCGCCGTCGAACCGGGCCCCCAGGGGGTAGGCGTCACCCGGCCAAACCTGAGCCAATTGTTCCGCCCTTCGTAAGGGTGCGGCACCGGGGCGCCCGACCGCGCACGTACCGGGGGCCGCACCCGGGATGCCCTTCCCCCTGGGGGATAGATCACACCGATCGGGACCCCACTGGCCAGAACGGACATCGGTGCGTTACGTTAGGGGAGCCTAACCTTAATGAGGGCGCCCTTACCGGCCCCGGTCGGGCACGCTGCGAACAGGACGCCACGAGCAGGACGAGCCGCACGGAAGGTCTCCCACCGGAATGTACGTCTGCATCTGCAACGCCGTCACGGAGGACGACGTCCACGGCTGCATGGCGAGCGGTTGCACGACCGCCAAGGCCGTCAAGGCGGCCTGCGGATTCAAGCCCGGCTGCGGCCTGTGCACCAAGCGCATCCACACGATGGTCAGCGAGTACCGCGCCTCCGCGGCCCTCGCGGACGCCCTGAACGGCGGCCCGCACCCTCTCGCGGCCGTCCCCGAGGCGCCCCTCGAGGCCTCCCGGCTCCCGGAGCCCGCACAGGCCATGGGGCAGCGCGCCGACGGCGGCTCCGCGTCCTCGACCGCCGCCTGAGGCCCCCTTTCCGCCCTCCGGTCAGCACCCTGTTCCGCACGGTGCGTCACGAATCGGGCACGCACCGTGCGGGGTTCGGTACTGTCCCGGATCCGGTCCGGCATGGAAGCATGGGGGCCATGGAAGGCGACAACGACATCATCGCGCTGCTGAACGAGCAGCTCACCGCGGAGCTCACGGCGATCAACCAGTACTTCCTGCACTCCAAGATGCAGGAGAACTGGGGCTTCACCCGCATCGCCAAGCACACCCGCGACGAGTCCTTCGACGAGATGCGGCACGCGGAGCGGCTCACCGACCGGATCCTGTTCCTGGAGGGGCTGCCGAACTACCAGAAGCTCGGCACGCTGCGCATCGGGCAGACCATCGTCGAGCAGCTCAAGGCGGACCTGGAGATCGAGATGGAGGCCGTTGCCCGGCTGCGGCCCGGCATCGAGCTCATGCGCTCGCGCGGCGACGTCACCTCCGCACGGATCTTCGAGGACATCCTCGCCGACGAGGAGGAGCACATCGACTACCTGGAGACCGAGCTGAGCCTCGTCCAGGCCCTCGGCGAGCAGAACTACCTCCAGCGCCTCACCGACTCGCCCGGCGAGGGCGGCCCGAACCCCGTCTGAGGCCTACGGCGCCTGCCCGCCGCTCCTGCGCAGCACGTACGGCTGGACGATGCCGAGGCCGCGGACCGGGCGCCTGACGATCCGGGTGACCTCGTAGCCCGGCGCCTTCTCCAGGCACGCCGCCAACTCGGCGTCGATCACCACCGAACCCGGCCGGGCGAGGGAGGTGAGCCGGGCCGCGAGGTTCACGGTCGTGCCGAACACGTCGCCCATCAGCGGCAGGACGGGCCCGTGGGCGACGCCGACCCGCACGTCCGGGACCTCCGTCTCGTCCTGGATCGCCGACGCCACCGTCAGCGCGATCTCCGCGCCGACCTCCGGCGTCTCCGCGCTGAACAGCACCTCGTCGCCGAGCGTCTTCACCAGCCGGCCGCCGCAGGAGGCGATGATGTCGGCGGCGGTCTCCTCGAACCACTCCACCACCCGGGCGAGCTCGATCTCCTCCAGCTCCCGGCTGACCTGGGTGAAGGAGACCATGTCCGCGAAACCGACCGTGGTCATCGGCCGGCCCGCGGAATCGCCGTTCTCCCGGCTCGCCGCCGCGGCCAGCGCCCGCGTCCCGGCCGCCGCGAGCTGCCGCCGCCAGGCGTGCACCACCAGCGGCTCGAAGTCGCCGATGTGCTTCTCGGCGATGTCGACGACCGTGTCCACGGCCTGCGCGGACGGCGCGTCGTTCAGGTCCTGCGTCAGCATGCTGCGCAGGAGGTTGACCTGCCACTCGGCGAGCCGCGTCATCGTCTGGCCGAACGCCCGGACGAGCCGGATCACGCCGTCCTCGTCCAGGATCCCGTCGTCGACGAGCCTGCGGAGCCGGTCCAGCGCCGCCACGTCGCCCTCGGTGTAGGCGATCGTCTCGTCGGGCATCGACGGGTAGCCGAACGCGCGCCAGATCCGTCCGGCGAAGTCCCGGGAGACCCCGGACTGCCGGACGGCCTCGACGCGGTTGTACCGCAGCTCGCCTCCGAGCAGGAGCTCTTCGATCTCCTTCGGATCCGGCAATCCGGCCGCCATCATCCGCCCCTCAGTCCGCCGCCGCCATGGGCCGTGGCGCCGGCGTCGTGGATCGGTACCCGAACATATCGTCGCAGATCAGCATCAACTTCAGCGGCCGGATGGCGGATCGTCCCGTCCCGTTCATCGGACGTGCACCACATCTCCGGCGCTGACCGCGCGCTCGCCGCCCGGTCCGGCCACCACGAGCCGCCCCGTCTCGTCCACGTCCCGCGCCGTCCCGGCGAGCCGCTCGCCGCCGGGCAGCTCCACCCGGACCTCGCGGCCCAGGGTCGCGCACAGGTCGCGGTACGCGGTACGCAGCCCGCTGCTCTCCGGATCACCGTCGAGCGCCGTCCACTCCCGGTACCAGGTGGCGAACTCGCGGAGGATCGCGCGCAGCAGGGGCGCCCGGTCGCTGAGCGGCGCGCCCTCGATCGCGAGGGACGTCGCGGTCGGCACCGGCAGCTCGTCCTCGCGCAGCCCGACGTTCAGCCCGACCCCGACCACGAGGCCGCCGTCGACCATCTCGGCGAGGATCCCGGCGAGCTTGCGGTCCCCGACCAGCACGTCGTTCGGCCACTTCAGGCGCACGTCCACCGCGACGTCGCCGCCCTCCCCGAGGAACCCCTCCCCCGCCTGCGACCAGGCGGTCATCCGCCGGAGGGCGGTGGCGACCGCCACCCCCGTCAGCAGCGACGCCCAGGCGAACCGCGACTGCGGCACCCGCGGGCGCAGGAGCACGGAGAACGTCAGCCCGGACCGCGGCGGCGCCGTCCAGGTCCGGCCGAGCCGGCCGCGGCCGGCCGTCTGGAGCTCGGTGACCAGCACGGTCCCCTCCGGCGCGCCCTCCCGCGCCCGGTCGGCGAGGTCGGCGTTCGTGGAGCCGGTCTCCTCCACCACGCGGACGTCCCGCCACAGCCCGTCCTCCCGCACGAGCGCGCGCCGCAGCGCGGCCTCGTGCAGCGGCGGCCGGTCCAGGTCCCCATACCGTGAGTCGGTCACACCACCAATCCAACCCCATAACGAGTTCGATCTTGGGACCGGCATCCGGCCGCGGGGAACCCGCTCGTTAGGGTGCCCCATATGGAGGGTGTGACATGGATGGTGTGACGCTGCGGCGCGACGGGCACGTCGCGGAGATCGTGCTGGACCGGCCCGAGGCCCTCAACGCCCTGTCGACCGCGATGGCGCGGCGCCTCGCCGACGTGTGCGCCGAGGTCGCGGCGGACGCCTCGGTCCGCGCGGTGGTGCTCTCCGCCGCCGGTGAGAAGGCGTTCTGCGTGGGCGCCGACCTCAAGGAGCGCAACGCGATGACCGACGAGGAGATCCTCGCGCAGCGCCCCGTCTTCCGCGCCGCGTTCGGCGGCGTCCTGAACCTGCCGCAACCCGTCGTCGCCGCCGTGCACGGCTACGCCCTCGGCGGCGGCTGCGAGTTCGCGCTGTCCGCCGACATCATCGTCGCGGACGAGTCGGCCGTGTTCGGCCTCCCCGAGGTGAGCGTCGGCCTCGTCCCCGGCGGCGGCGGAACCCAGCTCGCGCTGCGCCGCCTCGGCCCCGGCAAGGCCGCCGACCTGGTGTTCACCGGCCGCCGCCTCGGCATCGAGGAGGCCCTCGCCTACGGCCTCGCCGACCGCAGGGTCCCCGCGGGCACCGCCCGCGAGGAGGCCCTCGGCATCGCCGAGGTGATCGCCCGCAACTCCCCCACCGCCGTCCGCGCCGCCAAACGCGCCATGCGCCTGGGCGGCGGCACCGCCCTGGACGCCGCCCTCGACCTCGAAGAGAACGCCTGGCGCACAGTCGCCTTCTCCGCAGACCGCCGCGAGGGAATCGCCGCCTTCAACGAAAAGCGAAAGCCCAACTGGCCGTCCTAGCCCAAGTCGTCGGGGTGGCCTTGGTTCAGGCGGGGCCATTGGGTGGTGGGGCGGCCGTTGGTGCTGGAGAAGCCGCCGTCTACGGAGCCGGCTCGGGGCCAGGCGGGGGGTGAGTCCTCCCAGTCTTCCTGGCGTCCGTAGACGGTGAGGTCCATCAGCGAGTAGGCGATGTCCATCGCCTCGACGCCACGGCCGTTCGTCCAGTACGTCTCGAACACGCGGTCGCCGTCACGCAGGTAGCACACCAGGTGGAACATGCCGACCTGGCGGCCGGTCAGCAGCGTCTCGGCGGAGTCCCGGGCGGAGTACCAGGGCATGTCCCAGCCCATGAAGTCGCGGTACCGGACGCTCTCCTCGTACGGGCCCTGGCAGAACGTCGCGTAGGTGATCCCGGCGGCGTGCAGGTTGGACAGCTCGCGGACCTGCCCGTTGAAGAACGTGCAGCCCGGGCACTGCTCGGCCGCGGGGCGGCCGGTGAACCACATCATGTAGTACGCGACCAGCTGCCGGCGGCCCTCGAACGTGTCGAGGAGCGTGACGGGGCCGTCAGGGCCGGTCAGCGGGGTCGAGGCGTCCACCTCCACCATCGGCAGGCGGCGGCGGGCCGCCGCGACCGCGTCCCCCGCGCGTGTGTGCGCCTTCTCCCGCACGCGGAGCGCGTCCAGTTCGGCCTGGAACGCGGCCCGGTCGACCACTTCGGGGGTCGGGAGCGTCGTGTCGGTGCTCATGGATCTTCCCTTCCTTCCGGTGGACCTTCACCCCACCGACGAAGGGCGCCCGCCCCGGATCGACATCGCCGCCGAGTTCTTTGGTGGAGATCAGAGCTCTTGGAGCCGTCCGGCGAGGTAGCGGCGCTCGGGCTCGGTCGGCGCCATTTCCAGCGCCTCCTCGTACGCCGCCTTGGCCTCGGCCTTGCGGCCTGCGCGGCGCAGCAGGTCGGCGCGGGTCGCGGGGAGCAGGTGGTATCCGTCCAGGCGTCCGGACGCCGCGAGTTCCTCGACCAGGGCGAGGCCGGACGGGATGCCCTCGGCCATCGCGACCGCCACGGCGCGGTTGAGGTCCACCACCGGGGACGGCGCCAGCCGGGCCAGCGCGCCGTACAGGGCCGCGATCTGCGGCCAGTCGGTGCTCGCCGTGTCCGGCGCGGTGGCATGGCAGGCGGCGATGGCGGCCTGCACCTGGTAGGGCCCGCCGCGCCGCAGGGCGAGCGCCCGGTCGAGCACGGCCACGCCCTCGCCGATGAGGTCCCGGTCCCAGCGGGAGCGGTCCTGGTCCTCCAGCGGGACGAGGACGCCGCCCTCCATGCGCGCGGGGCGGCGGGCCTCGTGCAGCAGCATCAGCGCGAGGAGGCCGCTCGGCTCGGGCTCGGACGGCATGAGCCGGACGAGCACGCGGGCCAGGTGGATCGCCTCGGCGTTCAGCGCCCGGCCCGGGTCCTCCTCGCCGTAGCCCTGATTGAAGATCAGGTAGAGGACCGCGAGGACGGCCGCGAGCCGTTCGGGGAGCTGCTCGGCGGGCGGCACCCGGTACGGGATGCCGGCCTCCTGGATCTT
Source organism: Spirillospora sp. NPDC049024 (assembly GCF_040649235.1). NCBI lineage: Bacteria > Bacillati > Actinomycetota > Actinomycetes > Streptosporangiales > Thermomonosporaceae > Spirillospora > Spirillospora sp. NPDC049024. The sequence goes on along the minus strand of NZ_JBEZFD010000012.1, from coordinate 263,061 downwards.
GCGCTTGGCCCGGACGAGGCGCTGCGCCATCGCGGGCTCGGCCGCCAGCAGCGCCCGGGCGATCTCGGCGGTGCTCAGCCCGGCCAGCGTGCGCAGGGTGAGCGCGACCCGGGCCGGGAACGGCAGCGCCGGATGGCAGCAGGTGAAGATCAGCCTGAGCCGCTCGTCCGGGATGTCCTCCTCCGCGGGCTCCCGCGCGCCGTCCGCCGCGACCAGGCGCAGCTTGGCCGCGCCCGCGGCGTCGCGGCGCAGCCGGTCGAGCGCGCGGTTGCGGGCCGCCGTCGTGAGCCACGCGCCCGGGCGGCGCGGGACGCCGTCGCGCGGCCAGGTCGCCAGCGCGGCGGCGAACGCGTCCTGCGCGCAGTCCTCGGCCAGGTCCCAGTCCCCGGTCGCCGCGATCAGCGTCGCGACGACCTGGCCCCACTCGTCCCGGTACGCCGCGTCGACCGCGGCGCGCACCGGGTCGCCGGGCGCGGTCACTCCCAGAGGGGGCGGATCTCGACGCTGCCCCGGCGCGCGTAGGGGTGCCCGGCGGCGATCCGGACCGCCTCGTCCAGGCCCGCGCACTCGATGACCATGAAGCCGCCGACGAAGTCCTTGGTCTCGGCGAACGGGCCGTCGGAGACCAGGGTCTCGCCGTCGCGGACGCGGACCGTGGTCGCCTCCGCCACCGGCCGCAGCCGCACGCCGAGCAGCTTGGCTCCGGTCCGCTCCAGATCGGCCAGCCATGCCCGGTGCGCCGGATCGGCCGCGATTTCCTCGTTGCTCGGCGACGCCGACTCGTCGTCGCAGATCAGCAGCCCGTACTTCATGCGCCTGATTCTGCCCCACCCGACCCGGCCGATCCGCTAGCCCGGGAAGCCTTCTCCCTGGGCGGGGACCTCCTTGGCCATGTGGACCACGTTGCGGCCGCCGACGGTCTCGCGGCCCGTCTCGCGGTAGCCGAGGCGTTCGTAGAGGGCGATGTTGGTGGTCATCAGCGCGTTGGTGTAGAGGCGCAGGCGGGGCAGGGCGAGCGCGCGGGCGCGGTCCTCGGCGAACGCCATGAGGGCGCGGCCGATGCCCCGGCCGTGCCGGTCGGGGGCGACGGCCACGTTCTCGACCAGGAGCGTCCCGTCCTCGGGGATGAGGACGATCAGCCCGTCCGGGCGCGGGCCGGTCACGTGGACCAGCCCCGCGCCGATCAGGGCCCCGTAGTCGGCGTCCATGGGGATCGGACGGATGCCGATGATCTCGGCCCAGGGGGTGTAGGCCGCCTCGACGATCTCCTCGACGCGCGGGCGGTCGGCCGGGGCGGCGAGCCTGACCACCGTCATCCCGTGTTCTGGAGGCCGGCGGCCACCCCGTTGACGGACAGGAGGAGCAGGTCCTCCAGGTGGGCGCGTTCCGTCTCGTCCTCCACGCCCGCGCGCAGCGCCTTCAGGGCCCGCAACTGGAGGTGGGAGAGGGCGTCCACGTAGGGGTTGCGGAGCTCGACGGCCCGGGAGAGGACCTTGCGGTTCTCCAGCAGGCGGCCGTGGCCGGTGACCGCCAGGACGAGCCGGCGGGTGCGGTCGTACTCGGTCAGGACGGTCTCGGAGAGCTCGGGCCGCTCGCCCAGGGCCAGGTAGCGCTCGGCGATCGCCCGGTCGGACTTGGCGAGGCTCATCTCGGCGTTGTCGAGGAGGGTGTTGAACAGCGGCCACGCCTCGTAGGCCTCGCGGAGCTCGGCGAGGTCGCGGCCGTCGTCCGAGACGGCGGCGAGGCCGCTGCCGAGGCCGTACCAGCCGGGGAGGTTGACGCGGGTCTGCGTCCAGGCGAACACCCAGGGGATGGCGCGCAGGTCCTCCAGGCCGCGGGCGGCCTTGCGGCGGGCCGGGCGGGAGCCGATCCGCAGCTCGGCGATCTCCTCCAGGGGGCTGACCCGGGCGAACCAGAGCGCGAAGTCCTCGGTCTCGATGAGGCTCCGGAACGCGGCCCTGGCCGCCTCGCTGATCTTGTCGGCCAGCGGGCGGAACCGCGCGGCGGCCTCGCGGGCGCGGTCCTGCACGGCGTCGGTCGAGGCGAGCAGGACGGCGCTGGTGACCTGCTCGACGTGCCGCTTGGCGATCTCGGCGTGGCCGTAGCGGGCGAAGATGACCTCGCCCTGCTCGGTGACCTTGAAACGGCCCGCGACCGAGCCCGGCGCCTGCGCGAGGATCGCGCGGTTGGCGGGGCCGCCGCCGCGGCCGAGGGAGCCGCCGCGGCCGTGGAACAGCGTCAGCCTCACGTCGGCCCGGGCCGCCCACGCGGCGAGGGCCTCCTGCGTGTCGTACAGCCGCAGGGTGGCGCTGGTCGGGCCGAGCTGCTTGGCGGAGTCGGAGTAGCCGAGCATGACCTCCAGGCGGCGGCCGGTGTCGTCCAGGCGGCGCCGGACGGCCGGGATCCCCAGCATGCCGTCGAGGACGGACGGGGCGCGCTCCAGGTCCTCGCCCGTCTCGAACAGCGGGATGACGTCCAGGACGGGCGCGCCCTCGCCGAGGGACTCCGCGAGGGCGTGCACGTTGGCGATGTCCTCGGCGGAGCGGGTGAAGGAGACGATGTAGCGGTGGCAGGCGCGGACGCCGAACCGCCGCTGGATCCACGCGATGACCCGGAGCGTCTCCAGGATCTCCTCGGTCATGTCCGAGCGCGCGCCCCCGGAGCGGACCTCCTCGATCGCCTTCTCGTGCAGCTCGGAGTGCTGGCGGACCTCCAGCTCGGCGAGGTGGAAGCCGAACGTCTCGACCTGCCAGACGAGCTGCTGGACGCGCCCGTAGGCCTGCCGGGGGGCGCCCGCGGCGGCGAGGGAGTCCTGGACGGTGCGCAGGTCGGCGAGCAGCTCCTCCGGGGAGGAGTAGGCGAGGTCGGCGTCGCGCTCGCGGGTCGCGGCGATGCGGGCGGCGGCGTGCAGGAGGAACTGGCGGTGCGGCTCGCCGGGCGAGCGCTTGGCCATGTCCCCGACCAGCCGTGGGTGGGCGGTGCGGGCGGCGGCGAGCGCGTTCAGCAGGGCGCCGGACGCCGGGGTGGTCGACTCGTGGACGGTCAGCTCCCGGCCGATCCGGGCGCAGGCCGCCTCCAGGGCGCGCAGCACGTGGTCCGCCTGGATCATCACGGCGTCCCGGGTGACCTGCGCGGTGACGTAGGGGTTGCCGTCGCGGTCGCCGCCGATCCAGCTGCCGAACCGCAGGTACGGGCGGGCCTTCGGCGGGCGGGCGCCGGACTCCTCGCCGCCGGCCCCGCCCTCCAGGGCGCGGTCGAGGGCCCGGTAGACGTGCGGGACGACCCGGAAGATCGTCTCGTCGAACGCGGCCATCGCGGTGCGGACCTCGTCCAGCGGGTCCATCTGCGTGCCCCGGCGCAGCGCGGTCCGCCAGAGCAGGTCGATCTCCTCGCGGAGGCTGCGCTCGGTCTCCTCGCGCTCGCTCGCGCCCGGGTCGCCGTTCAGCCGGGCCAGCAGGTCGCTGATCCGCTGGATGGCGGTGACGACCGCGCGGCGGCGGGCCTCGGTGGGGTGCGCGGTGAAGACGGGGCGGAACTCCAGGCCGTCGACGATCGCCTCCAGCCGCCCGTCGCCCGCGGCGCGGATGTCCTCGACCGCGGCGGCGACGGACCCGGGGACGGTGCCGCCGGTGTCGCGCTCGCGCAGCGTCCGGATGCGGTGGTGCTCCTCGGCGAGGTTCGTGAGGTGGAAGTACACGGTGAACGCGCGGGCGACCTGCCCGGCGCGCTCCAGGGACCAGCCGTCGACGAGGGCGGCGACCTCGTCGCCGCCGGTCTCGCCGCGGCGGGCCGCGATCACCGCGTGGCGCAGCCGCTCGACGTCGTCCAGCAGCCCCTGGCCGCCGTACTCCACGAGGGAGTCGCCGAGCATGGCGCCGAGGAGCCGCACGTCGCGGCGCAGCGGTTCCGGCATGTCCTGGCGGAGGATGTCTCGCGTCTTCGTGGCCACCCGCCCAAGCGTAACGAGCCGCCGCGCGGCGGCCCTCCACCGGCCCGTGCCTCCCACCTGGCCCGGGACCGCCCCGGCCGGCGCCGTCCCGGTCAGCGGGCCCCGGCCGCGAGCGCGGTATCAGCGGGCGGTTACCCTGGCGCGCATGGCGATGGAAGCCCCTGAACCCCCGGTGGACTACGACGTCCACACCACGGCGGGAAAGATCGCGGATCTGGAACGGCGCCGGTACGAGGCGGTGCACGCCGGCTCGGCCCGCGCCGTGGAGAAGCAGCACGCCAAGGGCAAGATGACGGCCCGGGAGCGGATCGACGCTCTGCTCGACCCCGGCTCGTTCGTCGAGTTCGACGAGATGGCGCGGCACCGCTCCACCAACTTCGGGATGGAGAAGAACCGCCCTTACGGCGACGGCGTCGTCACCGGGTACGGGACGGTCGACGGGCGTCCCGTCGCGGTCTTCAGCCAGGACTTCACGGTCTCCGGCGGCTCCCTCGGCGAGGTCTTCGGCGAGAAGATCTGCAAGGTCATGGACCACGCGGTCAAGACCGGCTGCCCGGTGATCGGCATCAACGACTCCGGCGGCGCGCGGATCCAGGAGGGCGTGGTCGCGCTCGGCCTGTACGCGGAGATCTTCAAGCGGAACGTGCACGCCTCCGGCGTCATTCCGCAGATCTCGCTGGTCATGGGGCCGTGCGCGGGCGGGGCCGTGTACTCCCCGGCGATCACCGACTTCATCGTCATGGTGGACCAGACGTCCCACATGTTCATCACCGGGCCGGACGTGATCAAGACGGTCACCGGCGAGGAGGTGACCATGGAGGAGCTCGGCGGCGCGCACTCGCACAACTCGCGGTCCGGCGTCGCCCACTACCAGGGCTCGGACGAGGACGACGCGATCGAGTACGTCAAGGCGCTGCTGTCGTACCTGCCGTCGAACAACCTGTCCGACCCGCCCGCGTTCGACGTGCCCGTCGACCCGTCCGAGACGGACGAGGAGCTCGACTCCCTCATCCCCGACTCGCCGAACCAGCCGTACGACATGCACACCGCCATCGAGCACGTGCTGGACGACGGCGAGTTCCTGGAGGTCCAGGCCCAGTACGCGCCCAACATCATCGTCGGGTTCGGCCGGGTCGAGGGCCACTCGGTCGGCATCGTCGCGAACCAGCCGATGCAGTTCGCCGGGACGCTCGACATCGCCGCCTCCGAGAAGGCCGCCCGGTTCGTCCGGACCTGCGACGCGTTCAACATCCCGGTGCTGACGTTCGTGGACGTCCCCGGCTTCCTGCCCGGCACCGACCAGGAGTGGAACGGGATCATCCGGCGCGGCGCGAAGCTGCTGTACGCCTACGCCGAGGCCACCGTCCCGCTCGTCACGGTCATCACCCGCAAGGCCTACGGCGGCGCCTACGACGTCATGGGGTCCAAGCACCTCGGCGCCGACATCAACCTGGCGTGGCCGACCGCGCAGATCGCCGTCATGGGCGCGCAGGGCGCGGTCAACATCCTGTACCGGCGCGAGCTGGCCGCCGCGGACGACCCCGACTCCCGCCGCGCCGAGCTGATCACCGAGTACGAGGACGCGCTCGCCAACCCCTACATCGCGGCAGACCGCGGCTACATCGACAACGTGATCAAGCCGTCCGAGACGCGCGGGCAGGTGGTCCGGGCGCTCAGAGCACTACGAGAGAAGCGCAAGACGCTCCCGCCGAAGAAGCATGGGAACATCCCGCTCTAGCGGGGACACGCCCGGAAGGTGGGAGGTTTCGTGACCGCCGACAGCAAGCCGTTCCTGCGGGTCGTCCGCGGCGACCCGAGCCCGGAGGAGCTCGCGGCGCTCGTCGCCGTGCTGACCGCCCGGGCCCGGGCCGCCGCCGCGTCCCGGGCCGCCGCGGGCCCCGGAGCCCCGCCGTCGCGCTGGGCCGACCGCTCCCGGCTCGTCCGCGCCCCGCTCGGGGGCGCGCCGAGGCCGCGCGGGCCCGGCGCGTGGAAGGCCAGCGGCCTGCCGCGCTGACGTCCGACGGGGGCCTCGCCGGGGCGGCCCCCGCGACATGTAACCGTGGTTCGCACCCGGCGGGGCGCTCCGCACGAATAAGGTGGAAGGCCATGGCCACCTCGGAGTACGTCCCACAGCCCGCGCGCTACGCGATCTTCGTCGACGCGGGGTACCTCTACGCGGCCTCCGGTGCCCTGCTGCTCGGCTGCGGCTCCCGGCGGGAGTACCGGGTCGCCGCGGAGAAGCTCATCAAGGCGCTCACCGACCACGCCGACGAGCAGCGGCGCGGTGAACTGCTGCGGGTGTACTGGTTCGACGCCGCGCCGAAGCGGCAGCCGACCGTCGACCAGCGCGTCATCGCCAACCTCCCGCTGGTGAAGCTCCGCCTCGGGAACCTGAACGCGCAGGGCCAGCAGAAGGGCGTGGACGCCCAGCTGCGCGCCGACCTCGAGGCCCTCGCCCGGCACCGCGCCATCACCGACGCGGTGCTGCTGGCCGGCGACGAGGACATGCTGCCCGCCGTGGAGGCCGCGCAGCGCTACGGCGTCCGCGTGCACCTGTGGGGCGTGGAGCCGACGCACGGCTCCAACCAGGCCGAGTGGCTGGTGTGGGAGTCCGACACGGTCGAGGTGCTGCCCGCCGAGTTCCTGCGCCCGTACTTCACCAAGGCCAAGGTCCTGCCGGTGCCCGCGCCCGGCACCGCCGCCGCGGTCCGCGACGCCGCGGCCGCCGCGCAGCGCACGAGCCCCGTCCCGTCCCCGTCGCAGGTCTTCGCGGGGCGCCCCCCGGCGGTCAAGCCGACGCCCGCGGCCGCCCGCGCGACCGTCCCGGTGCCGGGCGGCGCCACGCCCGCCACGGTGGCCGCGTCGCTGAACTCCACCACGGCCGCGCCGTCCGACGGCAAGCTCGGGCCCGACCGCGACCACATGCTGGAGATCGGCGAGCACGTCGCCCAGAAGTGGATCTTCGAGCGGGGCCGGGACAACATCCGCGACCTGCTGCCCGGCCCGATCCTGCCGCCCGTCATCGACAAGGAGCTGCTGATCGAGGCCGAGAAGGAGCTCGGCGGCTCACTGCGCCCCTACCAGGAGGCCCGCACCTGGCTGCGGGACGGCTTCTGGGAGCGCGTCTACCGCGAGTTCGGCATAGGCATCGGCAAGTCCGACTAGACGATTCCTCGATCTCTTCGCCGCACTGGACACGTTTGGCAATTAGCCGGGTACCGTGCGTCGCCCCTCGGTAACGTCCCCGCCGTGATGGGGGGAGACCGCGCATGGAACCTCACGAACGACCACGTAAGCGACCGCACAGGCGACGATCACGGGCCGCCGTGCTCCCGCTCGCCGCGGCGCTCGCGCTGACCTGCCTGGCGGGATGCGAGTCGCCCGTCCCCTTCTACCAGCCCGGGGAGGGCTCCCCGGACGACCCGGTGGTCGGGCTCGGCGGGCCGACGCCGTACCTGCCGGCGCGTCCCGGCGCCCCCGCTCCGCGCGCGTCCGAGTCCGGGCCGCCCGGCGGGGTGCCGGTCGCGCCCGCGGGCGGGCGCGTCTACGCGGCCACCGGCCCCGGCATGCTCGCACCGGCCGCGCGGGGGGTGCCGCCGCGGCTGTACGTGCCGGACGGCCCCTACATCGACGTCCTCGACCCCGCCGGACTCCGGATCGTCGGCCGGTTCCACACGGGGGCGGCGGCGTCGCGGGTGACGCCGTCCTGGGACCTGCGGCGGCTGTGGGCCACCGACCGCGTGCACGGCCTGCTCGTCCCGCTCGGGCCGCGCAGCGGGAGGCGGGGCCGCCCGGTCGGGGTGACCGCGCCGACCGGGCTCTACTTCTCCCCCGACGGGCGCGACGCGCTGGTCCTCGCGCGCCATCCGGAGCGGATCGACCTGCGCGACCCGCGCACGATGGCGCCGCGGGCGTCGACGCCCATGCCCTGCGCGGCGGGCCACGCCGACTTCACCCCGGACGAGGCGTCCCTCGTGGCGACGTGCACCGCCGCCGGCGTGCTCGTCCGCGTCCACCTCCCGAGCCGCACCGTCTCCGGCACCATCCGGCTGCCGGAGGGGGCGCGGCCCGGCGACCTGCGGCTGTCCCCCGACGGGTCCGCCTTCTACGTGGCGGACGCCCGCCACGGCGGGGTGTGGCTGGTCGACGCCCGGCACTTCACCCTGCTGGGGTTCGTCCGGACGGGGCCCGGCGCGCGGGGCCTCGCGATCAGCCGGGACGCGCGCCGGCTCTTCGTCGTCGGCCGCGGCGCCGTCACCGCCGTCGAGTTCGGCTCGCGGCGGATCGCGTCCCGCTGGCCGCTGCCCGGCCGCTCGGCGGTACCGGGCGGGGTCTCCTCGGACGGGAGGTCGCTGTGGCTCGCCGACCCGGCCGGGTTCGTCTACGCCCTCTCGACCCGCAACGGGCGCGTGCTCCAGTCCCTCAGGGTGCCGGGACGCCCGTCGGGGCTGTGCGTGCATCCGCAGCCCGGCCGCTACTCGCTGGGCGGCACCGGCCTGTACCGCTAGCGCGGCGCCCCTAGTGCGAGCCGACGTGGTGCCAGTCGGGGAGCAGTTCCTCGACGAGCGCCTCCGTCTCGGGCTGGAGCCGGTCGAACATCGGGTCACGGCCGACGCGGCCGCGCAGCTCGTCCACCACCACCTGGACCTGCGCCACGTCGCCGGTCGCGTGGGTGGCGCGGAGCAGGTCGCGCCACAGGCCCTCGTCCTCGGGAGCGAGCCGCAGCCCGGCGCGGGCCGCGCTCACCGCGCCGCGCGGGTCGCCCTCCTCCAGCCGCAGCACGACGAGCCGGTGCGCGACGTCGATGACCCGCGCGGGCGCCTCGTACTCCAGGTCGTGGTCGGCGAGCCAGGCGTACCGGCCGCGCGGCCGGTCGGCGAGGAGCGGGCCGCGGACGAGGTCGAGCGCGTACGCCATGTACGCGGTCTCGGACGCGGGCTCGGCCGCCGACCGCCACACCAGCCAGCGGAACACGTTCAGGTCGACGCGCACCTCGGAGCCGAGCCGGATCCGGCCCCGGTCGTCGTAGTACAGGTTGGGGCGGCCGCGCGCGTCCCGGCCGAGCCAGTCCGACACGCGCGCCACGCACGCGTCGCGGACCCCGGCGCTGGCGCCGCGCGGCCAGATCGCGCCGGACAGCACCGTCGGGTGGACGCCCTCCGGGTGCGCCGCCAGGTACACCAGCAGCTCCGTGCACAGCTCGCGGCGGCTCTCGTCCATCGGCCCCGGCGCCTCGACCTCGATCGGGCCGAGCAGCCGCACCTCCACCGACGACTCCTGCGCGGTCGGCGGCTCGTCGCCGCCGGCGAGGCCCGGCAGCTCCACCGGCGCCAGCCGCGCGGACGTCCGGAACAGCTCGAACACGCCCCGGTAGTCGTCGTCCCCGACGAGCTGCGCCTCGACGTCGAAGCCGAGCACGCCGGCCTGCAGGCGCCCGGCGGCGTCGACGTCCCACGTCCAGGTGGCGCCCTGCACGTCGCCGGGCACGAGGTAGCCGGCGGCCATCCGGGTGCCGGTGCGGGCCAGCGCGACGAGCCGGTCGGCCTCCCACTCCGGCGGCTGGTCCGCCATGATCAGGTAGTGCGGCATCCACGCCTCGCCGAACACGCCGCGGCAGCGTCCGGTGAGCACCGAGTCGACGCCGGACGCGGCGAGCGCCTGCCGCACCTCCTCGCTGCGCCCCTCCAGCTCGGGCAGCGCGTCCGCGAGCGTCGGGACGGACCGGACGCGGTCCGGGGCGATCTCCGCCAGGCCCTCGCCGAGCTCGGCGTCGAACCCGACGAGCGTGATCCGCATGTGGTCGGACCAGCGGTTGGTCGCGAGCTCCAGCGCGACCGCGGACAGCACGGCGCGGCGGGTGTCCTCGGGCCCGCGCAGGGCGATGAGCCCGTGCGCGGCCTCCAGGTCGACGAGGATGCGGCCGTTGTCGTTCGTGCCGATCGAGACCAGGCCGGGGTAGGGGGCGAGGACGTCCGCGAGGTCGGACGCCTCCAGGCCGGGCAGCGCGTCGGCGCTCAGCCGCCACACCTGCCCGTCGTCGAACGCCTGCCAGGGGGCGGGCGGGTTCCGGTCGGCGGGCGCGATCCACAGGTCCAGGCTGCTGTGCCCGAGGTGCACGCCGTAGATGGTCGGCAGGGCGCGCCCGCCCGCCGCCATCGACTTGGACATGTGCCGCAGGCCGAGGTCGAGCAGCCGCGCCGCGTCGTCGTCGGCGCCGATCCGCAGCGCCCGCTCCGCCTCCGCTGCCTCCCCCCGCGGCCGGACGATCATGTGCCCGAACGCGCGGTTCCACATCTGGGTGCGGCGCCGCCGGCCGAGCGCGCCGAGCAGCCCGGCGGCGAGCAGCGACGCCGCCGCGAGGCCGTGCGGCCAGCCGACGTCGAACGCGCCGCCGCCGTCCTCGTGCTCCGAGCCCTGGCCGGGGACCTCGGCGCCGCCGCTGCCCGCGTGGCCGCCCATCTCGCCGGACGGCCCGCCGCCGTGCGCGGGCGGCCGCGCGGTCTCGGACTTCTCCGGCGCGGGCGCCTGCTCATGGCTGGGCTTGGGCGCCGGGCTCTGCGAGACCGAGGGCTGGGGAGCGGTCGGCGGCGCCTGCGAGACGGACGGCTGCGGAGCGGTCGGCGGCGCCTGGGAGGCGGGCGGCTGAGTGGGCGGCGCCTCGTGCGTCGGCGGGGTCTGCTGCTGCGGCGGGGTCTGCTGCTGCGGCGGCGTCTGCTGCGCGGGCGGGGTGGGCTTCGGCGTCGCGGGCGGGGCCGGGTTCCGCGGCTTCGCGGGCGCGTCGGGGACGGCGTGCCCGTGCCGGAAGTAGTCGTGGAGGTCCTTGGCGGGGATGACCTGCGCGTGCTTGGCGTCCGCGGGCATTTCCAGGATCCAGCCGGGGCGGATGAGGCTCGCGATCGTCAGCCGCGTCCCGTCCGGCTGGATGTGCCCCTTGTTCAGGGAGTAGATCTCCTTGTAGCGGCGGCCCTCGCCGAGGCACTTCTCGGCGATCTCCCAGAGGGACTCGTGGTGCCGGCCGTCCGGCGGGTGCACCCGGTAGATCTTGGTGGTGGCGCCCTTCTCCGCCGGGTGCTCGGCGAGGTCCTCCACGGCGGCGACGGGAACGGCGGCGGGGCGCTCCGGCGCCTCGGGAACCTGGTGGAACTCCTGCGCCTGCGGCTGCATCTGCATCTGCACCACGGGCGGCCGCTGGGACAGCCCGCCGGCCAGCGCCGGCATGATCGAGGTGGTGGCGGTGAACAGCAGCAGCGCGGCCACGACGAGCCGGTGCACGAGCGACTGCGTCCCGCCCGCGAGCGGCACCCGCGCGGGCACGCCGACGCCGCGGATCCCCGCGTACACCTCGACGACCACGCACGCCGCGAGCTGGATCCAGGCCAGCCACACCAGCACGACGAGGATCGCGATGAGCGAGCCGGGGCCCACCTTGTGCGTGAGGTCGGACGCGGACGGCACATGGTCCGGCAGCGGCGAACCGAAGATCGTGAGCAGCGCGAGCGGTACGCCGGCCAGCAGCGCGGTGAGCGCGACGAGCGCCCCGATCCCGGCCAGTACGTCGCCCGTGCTGCGGTGCCTGCCCACCCGGACGGGTGTCCTGCGCCCCTGCCGCGTCACCATCGCGCCCCTGCCGTTCGCCGGTCTCCGGACGTCGTCCTCATCGTAGATGCGTTCTCGCTGATGCTCACGGGTTGATTCCTCCCGGTCCGCCCGTGACGGGGCGGGCGGTCGCGCTGGAGGTCATCTCGAACTCGCCGAAGCCCGGGATGATCCCGAGCAGCTGCGGCTTGACGCTGATCCGCACGCTGACCGCGACCTCCTGCTCGTCGGCGTCGCACTGGGACCCGGTGACCTGGTCGCTGTAGGAGGCGATCAGGTCGCACGCCGCCGCCCGGGCCCGGCCCGGGTCGAGGACGGGTTCGCCGGTCTCGCGCAGCGCGTCGGTGTCGATCTGGTTCGCCCCGGCGCGGGCGGCCTGCTCGGCCATGTCCGCGGCGCGCTGCCGGGCGTGGATGGCGAGCCCGCCGTCGACGAGCAGCCCCGCCAGCAGGATGACGATCGGCGTGAACAGCACCGTGTACATCGCGATCGTGCCCCGGTCTCCCCCGGCGCGTGTCCTGTTCACGGCAGGTGCTCTTGTCATGGCGCGTCCTCCGGCTGGTCGCCGTCGGTTCCGCGGTAGGTGAAGGTGTCGACGGGTGCGATCGCGCGGCCCTGGAGCCGCTTGCTGCCGGGCAGCCCGATGAACGCGAGGTCGCCGAGGTCGACGTCGCAGGTGATGGTCACGCCGACGCTGCCGCCCGGCCCCCAGCGGGACACGTCGGTCTGCACGGTGGGGCCGCCCGAGCACCAGGCGGTGCCGCGCAGCCCGGCGGACGCCGTCTCGGCGGCGAGGCTCTGCGCGGAACCCGCGCTGCGGGCGATGGACGCGGCGCGGGCGGCGTCCCGGGCGGCGCCGTCTACCTGGCTCTTGGCGTCGACCATCCGTCCGGCGCCGGCGAGGAACAGCAGGAACGCGACGAAGACGGGCGTGACGAGGACCATCTCCAGGGACATGGAGCCCCCGTCGGCGCACGGACGCTGGACGCGGGCCCTCATCACCCGGCTCCCCGCTGGCAGGCCGTCCCGGAGCCGACGTCGGGGCGGAAGCACTCGATCGGGCCCTGCGAGCGCTGCGACACGTGGAACGTCATGAACGGGACGACCTGGACGGCCTCGCCGCTGACCTCGACCCAGCGCTCGTCGTTGTCCTCCCCCGCCCGGACCTGGAGTCCGCTGAGCAGGTCGGGGCCGATCTCGCGCACGCTGCCGGCCGCCTTGGCGGTCGCCGCGCCCTCCCAGCCGCCGCCGACCGGCGACGTGCGGGCGACACGGGCGCCCGACTGCGCCGCCGCCAGCGCGACGTGCCGGGCGTGGAAGACCATGGCGAACTGCACCGCGACGAGCATCATCAGGATGAGGACGGGGGTGAGCAGCGCCCACTCCATCGACGAAGCACCCGCGTCGGAGGAGACGTCGGGTTCCCGGGGCCGCACGGCGGTCAGCCCGTGTTGATGCTGTCGGCCTTGTCCTGGATCTTCTTCTGGATCACCGCCCCGATCGTGATCGCGATCAGCGCGAGGATCGCGGTGATGATCGCCCACTCGATCGCGGACGCGCCCCGGCAGCGCTCCTCCTCGTCCCGCAGCCGCGCCAGGCGGGTGCCGAGCAGGGCGCGCAAGTAGACGACGGCCGGGTCGTTCAGGGGGTTGAGCGGACTCATCGTGACACCTCCAGGGGGCGTACGGCGGGGACGGTTCGCGGTGTGCGGTCCGGGACCGGCGGGGTCGCGGTCATGAGGCGAGCACCCGCATCAGGGCCGGATAGGCGAGGAAGATCAGGAAGCCGGCGCACAGGAACAACTGCGCGATCAGCATCGACTGGGAGCGCTCGCCCGCCTTGCCCTCCAGCTCCGACAGCTCGCGGCTGCGCATCGACGCGGCGCGGGCGGCGAGGGACTTGCGGACCTGGGCGCCGTCGTCGGAGACGAGCGCGAGCGCCCCGGCGAGATCGCGCAGCTCGGCGATGTCGAGCTCCTCGCCGAGCCCGCCGAGCGCCTGCCACGGGGTCTGGCCGGTGATGCGGGCGTTGGACAGGGCGTCCCGGATGCGGTGCATGGCCCAGCCCTCGCCGACGTTCGAGGCGGTCATCAGCGCCTCGGGGACGCCGCGGCCGCCCGCGAGGTTCATCGACACCAGGTCGAGGAAGGCGCCGACGACGTGCCGGAAGTCCTGCCGGCGCGCCTGCGCCTCCTGCCGGAGCTGCATGTCGGGGAAGAAGAAGAACAGGGCGGCGAACAGCACGCAGATCCACACCGGGACGGCGACGGACGAGCCGAGCCCGAGCAGCGCGAAGTAGGCGACGATCAGCGGGATGAACAGCAGCGCGGCGGCGGGCAGCAGGAACTTCGTCGCGAGGAACGCCTCCAGCGACCGCTCGGTGATCGCGAGGTCGGCGCGGACGGACCGCAGCCGCCAGCCGCGCGACTCGCAGAACCGCGCCAGCTCCCGGCCGATCTTCGCGCGGGTCCCGCCGACCCGCTCCAGCGTCGGCGACGCCGTCCCGGCCCGCTGCGCCTCCAGGTCTCGGCGGCGGGCGGCGTCCAGCGCGGCCATCCGCGCGGCGAGGCCGGGACGCGGCGGGAACAGCGCCCGGACCAGCACGTACAGGCCGAGGCCGACGACGGCGCCGGCGATCATCGCGGCGTTCACGGGGCGCCACCGCCCTCGGCGGCGCGGCCCTGCCAGCCCGCGACGGTGCTCGGCACCTCGGCGGGCACGCCCGGCTGCGCGGCCCTGCGCGGCTCGCTGAGGAACCGGCCGGGCAGCTCGTACCGCGAGAGGCGGCGAAGCCACAGGAACGCGGCGCCGTACAGGGCGACGACGATGCACAGGACGAGCTGCCCGAGCACGTCGTCGTACGGCTCGACGTAGGAGTGGTTGAACACGGCGAGCGCCAGGGCCGTCCCGACGGAGACGGCGACGACGATCCGGACGCTGCGCCGGGTCGCGCGGCGGTCGGCCTCCACGCGGCGCCGCATGTCCAGTTCGGCGCGGGCCGAGTTCGCGAGGGCGCTGAGCATGTCGCGCAGGCCGGGGCCGCGCAGCTTGGCGTTCAGGATGAGGGCGGCGATCACCAGGTCGGCGGACGGGTCGTCCAGGTCGTCGGCGAACCGGCGCAGCGCCTCGGGCATCGGGACCCGGGTGTGCAGCCGGTCGACCAGGTGGCGCAGCGGCTGCTGCAGGGCGGGCGCGGCGGCGCGCTGGGAGGCGGGGATGGCCTGCTCCAGCCCGACGGCCCCGGCGATGGTGTCGCGCAGCGACTCGGTCCAGGCGGCGAGGGCCTCCAGGCGCGCCATGCCCCTGCGCTCCTCGGCGGCGCCGCCCGCCAGGCCGTTCCAGGCGAGGACGAGCGCGCCGGTGCCGGCTGCGGCGATCGGCCAGCGCGTCACGATCAGCACGACGGTGCCGGTGATGACGGCGAGGGCGGTGCGGGTGGTGAGGGTGCGGACCAGGTCCTCGCGGCTGCGGCCCCTGGCGGGCCGGCGGCTCGGCGGCAGCCCGCGCAGCGCGACGACCAGCAGCAGGACGCCGCCGCCGACCGCGGCGCCGGTCAGGACGGCGAGCAGCACGTCCGGCGCGTACATCATCCACCTCCCCCGCGCGTCACCAGACACCCCCGGCGGACGGGTCGTAGCCGTGCTCGGCGAGGTCGGCGATGCAGGCGATCGGCGCCGCGGGGACGGCGTAGCCGGCCGGTCCGAGCGCGAACACCTCCGAGGACAGGACGCGCCCGTCCACGCCGGTGACCTCCCGGACGCTGGCCACGTAGCGGCGCAGCCGGCCGCCTGAGGCGTAGTCGTTGCGCTTCTCGATGAACACGACGAAGTCGATCGCGCCCGCGATCAGCATGTGGGTCGCCTCGACCGGCAGCCGCTCCTCCGACTGGATCGCGTAGGTGGCGACGCGGTTGAACACCTCGGCCGAGGAGTTGGCGTGGATCGTGGACAGCGACCCGTCGTTGCCCTGCGTCATCGCGTTCAGCATCGTGACGATCTCGTCGCCGAGCACCTCGCCGACGATCACCCGGGACGGGTTCATCCGCAGCGACCTGCGGACCAGCTCGGCCATCGAGATCGCGCCCTGGCCCTCGGAGTTCGGCAGCCGCTGCTCGAACGCCACGCAGTTCGGGTGCAGCTCGGGGAACGCGTCGAGGCCGAGTTCGAGGGCGCGCTCGACGGTGATGAGCCGCTCGTGCGGCGGGATCTCGTTGGCGACGGCGCGCAGCAGGGTCGTCTTCCCCGCGTTCGTCGCCCCGGCGATCATGATGTTCTTGCGGGCGTGCACGGCGGCGCGGAAGAACTGCCCGAGCTCCTGCGTGAACGTGCCGTTGCCGACCAGGTCGGCGAGGAACACCTTGCCGAGGCGGGCGCGGCGGATCGACAGCGCGGGGCGGACGGTCACGTCCATCACCGCCGACAGCCGCGACCCGTCCGGGAGCCGCAGGTCGAGCTGCGGGTTCGCGGTGTCGAACGGGCGCGAGGACAGCCCGCTGTAGGCGGCGAGGATCTGGATCAGCTCGACCAGCTCCTCGTCGCTCTCGGCGACCGGCTCGCCCATCACCTCGCGGCCGTCGGCGTAGCCGATGAACACGCGGTCGCAGCCGTTGACGTCGATGTTCTCGATCTCGGGGTCCTCCAGCAGCGGCTGGAGCCGGCCGACGCCGAACAGCGCCGCGTGCACCCCGGCGGCGAGGGCCTCCTCCTCTTCTGCGTTCGGCGGGCGGCGCCCGGAGGTGATCTCGCCGCGCGCGAACTCCTCCAGCACCTGGCCGATCAGCGCGCGGGCGAACTGCCGCTCGTCCTCGCCGGACATCGGCGGCAGCCCGTTCGCGGCGTCCAGCCGGCGCTGCCGGGCCAGCCGGTCGCCGACCTCCTGGCGGAGGCGTTTGACGAGTGCGTGGTCCATCTAGCGCCTCCCTTCCTCGTGCCCGCCGCCCGCGGGCACGTGCGGCCCCTGCTGCTGCGCCTGCTGCGGTGCCTGCTGTGGTGCCTGCTGTGACGGCTGCTGGGCCTGCGGCGGCTGCTCGGCAGGCCGCGGCGCGGGCGGGCCGTCCTGCCGGGCGGGCTGCGGTCCGGGCGGCGCGGCGGGGAGGCGTCCGACGAGGTCGGCCGCGACCTCGCGTGCCGAGCGGATCAGCAGCGACCGGTCCAGCCGGCCGCCCCAGCTCCCCGACAGCAGGTCGGCGCCCTTCGGGTCGAGGGCCAGGCCGCCGAGGACGGTGACGTCCGGCGGCGGGGGCCCCTGCGCGGCGTCGGCGGCGCGGCCGCGGACGCCCGCGAGGATCCGGTCGACCTCGGCGATGGAGCCGCGGAAGTCGCGCGGGTCGGCGAGCACCAGCACCCCGACCGGCGGCCCGCCGCGCAGCTCCGCGGTCAGCGCGGCGACGCGTTCGCGCAGGTGGGCGACCTGCTCCAGGGTGGCCCTGGTGAGCAGGACGACGAGGTCGGCCTCGTGCATCAGGTCGATCAGCGGGCTGGCCGCGCCGAGCCGCCCGCAGTCGGCGATCACGTCGACGGGGGCGAGGCCGGCGAACGCCCGGCCGAGCGGCCCCCACAGCCACGTCATCGCCTGGGCCTGCTCGGCGTTGGTGACGCCGACGAGCACGTCGAGGCCGCCGACGAGCCGCTGGCAGTGCTCGGCGACCTGGTCGGGGCGCAGCCCGCGGCGGGCCGTGGCGGCGAGGCTGAGCAGCCCGCGCGAGGGGTTGAGCATGCCGCCGTCGGCGTCGCCGTCCGGCTGGGCGGCCGGGAGCCGGTAGACGAGGTCGCCGCCGGCCTGGTCGCATTCGGCGACGAGCACGGGACGCGGCCACACCGCGCCGAGCGCGACCGCCGCGGTCGTGACGCCCGGCGCCCCCTTGTCGGCCGCGAGCGCGATGAGTGCCACCGTCAGTTACCGCCCGTGCCTGGTGTACCGCCGGGCCCCGGAGTACCGCCCGGGCCCGGGGTGCCGCCGCCCGTGCCCGGGCCGGGGGCGCCGGATCCCGGGACGGGCTGGACGCCCGAACCGCCGCCGTCCCCCTCCGGCGCGGGCGGCACGGAGGCGTTCGTGCCGGGCGGGATCAGGGCGAGCGCGACCGTCCCGGCGGAGGCCGCCTGCGTCACCCGCGCCGCCTCCGCCGGGAGGACGGCGACGTCGACGCTCGTCTGCTCGGACCGCAGCCGCGTCGGGCCGCCGGCGTCCCCGCTCCCCACGTTCAGGACGACCGCGTCCCGCGCGAGAACGGTCCCGGCGCGCGGCCCGCCGCCCGTGCCGCCGCCGACCGCGAACAGGGTGACGTGCGCGCCGCGGGTGACGTCGCCGGAGGGCATCTGGCCCGGTTTGAGCGCGAGCCCGACGACGAGCCGGCCGCTGGCCGGGGCGTCGGCGGGGCTGATCATGGAGTTGGTCAGCAGCGCGCCCTTCACCAGCGGCACCGCCGCGAAGTACCGGCTCACCTTCGCCCGCTCGGACCACTTGAGGTACTGGATGCCGGTGTCGCCGATCTGCACCTCCTCGAGGGCGCTCGCCGGGATCCGCTGCCCGGCCGCGACCGGCTGCGCGATCCGGATCGCCGAGACCCGCTCGCCGCTCGCCATCACGAGGTAGGCGCTGGCGAGGGCGCCGCCGAGGATCAGCAGCACCGCGAGGGCGGCGAGCGCCGGCTTGCGCTCGCGCGGGGACGCCGGGAGCCGCTGCCCTCCCGAGGTGCCGAGCCCCGACCGGCCGAGCCCCGCCGTCCCGCCGGACGAGCCCGCCGCGCCGCCGCCGGAGATGGTCGACTGGTTGGCCTTCATCGCGCTGCTCACGCGCTCCTTCCCGCCCGGACGCCGGCCCCGTCCCACCGGAGTCCGCGTCATCGGGCGATCCATGCTCGCGGGGGCGGCGAGGTCACGTCAATGGATTCGGTGGAGCCGAGCCCCTCCATATCCGAGCGGAAGGCGATGACCTGCGAATTCACGGATCACATGGCTACTTACCACCAGTCACATCTGTCACTGACCCCCGTGCCGGGCGGCCCGCAGGCCCCGCCGGGTCACGGTTGCAGGCCGATGAGGCGTCCGAGCAGAGCCGCCGTGTGGTCGAAATAGGCGGCGCGTTCCTCGATCACGTTGTTGTACTGGCCGAACAATTCGAAACTGACCGTCCCGTACAGAGCGGCCCAGGCGGTGAACGCCCGCGCGATGACGTCGTCGGGGACGTCCAGGGGGAGCATCGCGCGGGCGCGGGCCAAGTCCTCGGCGATGGCGGGCGGCGCCGGCGGGCACGGCCCGGCGGGGTCGAGCGCCCCGGCCGCGTGCGCCTCGGAGACGATCCGCGACATGACGAGGGTGTCGCGCACGGCGGCGGCGACGGTGTCCTCGGGGGCCTTGTAGCCGGGCACCGGCGAGCCGTAGAGCAGCGCGTACTCGTGCGGGTGCGCCAGAGCCCACTCCCGGACGGCCCGGCACACGGCGAGCCAGCGCCCGGCGTACCCGGTCTTCGCGTCGGCCAGGGCCTTCGCGTCGGCGCGCTCGACGGCCTCGCCGACGGCGTTGTAGCCGTCGATGATCAGCGCGGTCAGCAGGTCGTCGCGGCTCGGGAAGTACCGGTAGATCGCCGACGACACCATGCCCATCTCGCGGGCGACCGCGCGCAGCGACAGCCCCGCGGCGCCCTCGGTGGCGAGCTGCCGCTTCGCGATCTCGGTGATCTCCCGGACCAGCTCCGCCCGGACCCGTTCGCGCGCCGTCCGCCCCGTGCTCATGCCCGCCTCCCCTCCGGGGCGGTCGCGCGCCCCGGTCTGTTCCCGTCTCCGGGAGGTTAGCAGAGCGCCGCGCTAATTCGAGAGCAGTGCTCTTGACAACACTGCTCTCCAAGGAGAGCATTGCTCTCGAAACGGAGCACTGACCAAGGAGTGACCATGCCGAGCCTCGCCACCCTGCACGACGACTACGCACTGCGCGGACGCATCGACGAGGCCGCGCCCGTCACCAGCGCCTCCAGCGTCCTGATCGACGCGCCGGCCGCGCTGGTCTGGGAGGTCCTCGCCGACCTGCGCGGCTGGGAGGCCTGGTCGCCCGACTTCCGGCTGCGCGCGCTGGACGCCGTGGAGCCGGGCAAGGAGTTCCGCTGGAGCCAGGCCGGCACGCCCCTGCGGTCCCGCTTCGCCGTGGTCGACCCGGGGCGGGAACTCAGCTGGACGGGCACCTTCCTGGCCGTCTACCGGGCCGTGGACCGCCTCGTCCTGGCCGAGGAGGGGGGCCGGACCCGCGTGACCACGGAGGAGTCCCTGAGCGGTCCCCTGATCCGGCTGATCTACGGGGAGCCCAAGCTCCGCGCGGGCCACGAGAAGCGCCTCGCCGCCCTGAAGAGCCACATCGAGGGCTCCGCCTGAGCCGGAGCGCGAGCCCCCTGAGCACGGGCCCCTGAGCACGGGCCCCTGAGCACGGGCCCTGAAAACGGGCCGAGCACGAACACCGCAGAGCACAGAACCGCAGCACACCAGCGTCAGGAGAGCACCATGGGCAAGCACGTGATCGTCGGAGCCGGGCAGGTGGGGACGCACCTCGCCGGACTGCTGACCGCACGGGGCCACGACGTCGTCGTCGTGACGCGTTCGGGATCGGGACCGGAGGGGGCCGAGCGGGTCGCGGCGGACGTCGCCGACCGGGAGCACCTCACCCGGGTCGCCAAGGGCGCCGACGCCCTCTACAACTGCGTCAACCCGCGGTACCACCGGTGGGCGCGGGACTGGCCGCCGATGGCCGCGTCCTTCCTCGGCGCCGCCGAGGACACCGGGGCCGCCCTCGTCACGCTGAGCTGCCTGTACGGGTACGGCCCGGTCGACGGGCCGATGACCGAGGACCTGCCGCTCGCCGCGACCGGCACCAAGGGACGCGTCCGGGCGAAGATGTGGCGGGACGCCCTGGCCGCGCACAAGGCGGGCCGGATCAGGGCCACCGAACTGCGCGGATCCGACTACTACGGGCCGGGCAGCACCGACCAGGCCTACATCGGCGAGACGCGGTTCGTGAAGCCGCTGCTGGCGGGCAAGCGCGTCCCGTACTTCAGCGACCCGTCCGTCCCGCACGCCTGGACGTACCTGCCGGACGTCGCGCAGGCCCTCGCCATCGCCGGGACCGACGAGCGCGCCTGGGGGCGGCCCTGGCACATCCCCACCGGCCCCGCGGTGTCCACGCGGGAGGTCGGCGAGCGGCTGTGCGAGATCGCCGGGGCGCCCGCGCCGCGGATCTACGAGGTGCCGCGCGCGGTCTTCCACGCGGCCGGGTTCTTCTCGCCGATGGCCAGGGAGCTGCGGGAGACCCGGTACCAGTTCGACAAGCCGTACGTGCTGGACTCTTCGGCGTTCGAGTCGGCTTTCGGGATGGCCCCGACGCCGATGGACGACGCCCTGAAGGCGGTCGTGGCCGCTTCCCGGATGGCGGAGGGGGCGGGTAATTAAGCTAGGCCCGGTTGTCCCGAGGACGTCGGAGGGCTCGGATGCGGATCTCGTTCACGGCGCTGACCGGCGGAGGCCCCCGCGACGTCGTGCTGAACGTCGACTCCGAGGCCACCGTGGACGGGGTCGCCCAGACGCTCGCCGCCACGCTGGAGGGCCGCCCGGCCGTCCCCGCGCCGCGCTTCTCCAAGGACGCGCTGCGGTCCAGGGGCGCGCGCAAGGCGCTCTGGATGGACGGCCGCATGCTCGACCCGCAGGCGCTCGCGGTGAAGGAGCTGCGGGACGGCGCCGTCGTGGCGGTCGAGCGGCGCGGCGCCGCCGCGACCGTGCTCACCGAACCGACCGGGCTGGTCGAGGTCCGCGTCGCCGGCGGCCCGGCGGCCGGGTCCGTGCACCGGCTGGGGCTCGGCGTCAGCACGATCGGGTCCGGGACCGACGTCGACGTGGTGCTGGACGACCCGTCCGTCCCGGCCCGGTCCCTGCGGCTCACGGTCGGGCGCACGTCCGTCCAGGTCGAGGCGTCCGCCATGACGATGCAGGGGGCCGCCGTCCTGGACGGGACGCCCCTGGGCGCGAAGACGGTGTGGCCGATGGGCGCGCTGCTGACGGTGGGGGCCAGCGTGCTGACCCTCGCGCCGTGCGCCGCCCCCGACACCCACCTGGAGCCGATGCCGGAGGGCGGCCTCGCGTTCAACCGGCCGCCGCGGCTGAACCGGCCGCCGCGGACGCGGACGCTTGAGGTCCCGAAGCGTCCCGAGCGCAACCCGCGCGAGCGGCTCCGGCTCTTCGGCGCGCTGCTGTTCTCGGCGTTCGGGCTCGCCATGGCGTTCGGGCTCGGCCAGTGGTGGTGGGCGCTGTTCGCGCTGGCCTGGCCCGTGATGACGCTCGGCGAGTGGCTCGGCGACCGGATGCACGGCCGCAAGTCCTACAAGCGCTCGCTGAGGGAGTACCACCAGAAGGCGGGCGAGTTCGACGGCGAGCTGGAGCGGCTGCGGCGCGAGGACGAGGCCGAGCGCCGCGCGCTGCACCCCGACCCCGCCGAGGTGCTGCTGACCGCGACCGGACCGCGGCGCCGCCTGTGGGAGCGCCGCCGCGACGACCCCGACGTCCTCCACCTGCGGCTGGGCCTCGCCGACCTGCCCGCCCGCATCGAGCTGACCGGGGACGCCGCACCGGCCGGAAACGCCGTGCCCACCGGAAACGCCGTGCCCACCGGAAACGCCGTGCCGACCGCCGGAGCCGAGCCCGCGGGACGCGAGGGGCCGCCCTCCCGCGCGGGCGACGCGGTCCGGGTCCCGGCGGCCCGGCAGGTCCCGGTGGCGCTGCCGCTCACCGAGCTCGGCGTCGTCGGGCTGACCGGTCCCCGGCACGCGTCCCGTGCCCTGGCCCGCTGGATGGTCGCGCAGGCCGCCGCCCTGCACAGCCCCCGCGACCTGGCCATCGTCGTGCTGTCCGCCGACCAGGACGCCGGCGACGAGTGGAACTGGGTGCGCTGGCTGCCGCACTGCGCGCCGCGCGAGGGCGAGGACTGCGTGGCCCTCGTCGGCACCGACCCCGAATCGGCGGCGCACCGCGTCACCGAACTGGCGATCCGGGTCACCGAGCGGCGGCGGGCGGCGCAGGCCGAGTCGTCGTTCTTCGGGCAGGGCGCGCGGGCGGCCGACGCCGTCCCGTACAACATCCTGATCGTCCTGGACGGGGCCCGCGCGCTGCGCCGCATACCGGGCATGCCGATGCTGCTGTCGCGCGGCGCCGAGTACGGGCTCTACGCCATCTGCGTGGACGACGAGGAACGCATGCTCCCCGAGGAGTGCAGCGTCGTCGCCGCATGGGACACGCACCGGCACTCGACGCTCCTGCTCCGAGGGCAGGGCCTGGACGCCGTCGGCTCCGTCCTGGCCGACCAGGTGTCCACGACCTGGACCGACCGGGTGGCGCGCGCTCTGGCCCCCGTCCGGGACGTGTCCCGCGAGGACGCCGAGGACTCGCTCCCCGCCGACGTGCGGCTCCTGGACGTCCTCGACATGCCGGAGCCCACGGCCGAGCACATCCTCCAGTCGTGGAGCAGGACGGGCGGGCGGACGACCCGCGTCCCCATCGGCCTCGCCTCGGGCGGCCGCTACGAGATCGACCTGCGCGCGGACGGCCCCCACGGCCTCATCGCCGGCACCACGGGCGCGGGCAAGTCGGAGCTCCTCCAGACCCTGATCGCGTCGCTCGCCGCCGCGAACCGCCCCGACGAGATGACGTTCGTCCTCATCGACTACAAGGGCGGCGCCGCGTTCAAGGACTGCGCGAACCTCCCCCACACCGTCGGCATGGTCACCGACCTGGACGGCCACGCCACCGAACGCGCCCTGGAGTCGCTCGCCGCCGAGCTCCGCCGCCGCGAGGAGATCCTCCTCGGCGCGGGCGCCAAGGACATCGACGACTACAACGACCTGCGCCCGTCCGATCCGGGGCTGGCGGCCATGCCGCGGCTCGTCCTGGTCATCGACGAGTTCGCCGCCATGGTCACCGAGCTGCCCGACTTCGTCGCCGGGCTGGTCGACATCGGCCGCCGGGGACGGTCCCTCGGCGTCCACCTCATCCTCGCCACGCAGCGTCCCGCCGGGGTCGTGACCGCCGACATCCGCGCCAACACCAACCTGCGCATCGCGCTGCGCGTCACGGACCCGGACGAGTCCGCCGACGTCCTCGACTCGCCGGACGCGGCGCAGATCTCCAAGGCCACCCCCGGGCGCTGCTACGTCCGCTCCGGGGCCGCGGCGCCGCAGGCCGTGCAGTCGGCGCGGATCGGGGGCCGCCGCCCCGGGGCCGGAACCGGCTCCGCCGGCCCGACCGTCCACCCGCTCCCCTGGCAGGGCCTCGGCCACCCGCTGCCAGGGCCGCGCGAGGCCGCCGACGACGCGGTGCTCGCCACCGACCTCGGCGTCCTCGTCCAGGCCGTCGACGAGGCCGCGCGCCGCGCCGGGATCGCGCGGCAGCCGTCGCCGTGGCTGAGCCCGCTGCCCGAGCGGGTCTCGCTGGCGCCCCGCACCGCCGCGGGCGGCTCCGTCGTGGACGTCCCGCCGATCCCGTTCGGCGTCACGGACCTGCCCGCCGTCCAGTCCCGCGAGGAGCTGACGCTCGACCTCACCGCGGGCGGCCACCTCTACATCGCCGGGTCGGCGCAGTCGGGCCGGTCCACGGCGCTGCGCACGATCGCCGGGTCGCTGGCGGGCGCCTGCTCCCCCTACGACGCCCACCTCCACGCGATCGACTGCGGCGCGAACGCGCTGCTCCCGCTGGTCTCCCTGCCGCACTGCGGCGCCGTCGTGACCCGCGAACAGCTCGACCGCTGCGAGCGGCTCCTCACCGCGCTCACCGCCGAGGTCGCCCGCCGCCAGCAGGTGCTCGCCGAGGCGGGGTTCTCCTCCGTGGCCGAGCAGCGCGCCGCCGTCGCCGCCACCGACCGCCTCCCGTGGATGGTCCTGCTGCTCGACCGCTGGGAGGGCTTCCTCGGCGCGTTCGAGCACTACGACTACGGGCGCCTCGTGGACCAGGTCGTCCGGCTGCTGCGCGAGGGGGCCGCGGCCGGCCTGCGCGCCGTGTTCACCGGCGACCGCTCCGGCCTCGGCGGCCAGGTCTCCACCGTCTTCGACCGCCGCCTCATCCTCCGCATGGCCGACCCGAACGACTACGGCTACGGCGGCCTGCAGGACAAGCAGATCCCCGCCGAGATGCCGCCCGGCCGCGCCCTCGAACCGGCCGGGCCGGGCGCGCCGCCCCGCGAGTCGCAGATCGCGGTCCTCGGGGACGACGCGTCCGGCGCGGCCCAGGTCGCGGCCCTCCAGGAGATCGCCCGGACCTGCGTGTCCCGCTACGGCCGGCTGCCGCGCCGCCGGGGCCCGCTGCACGTGGACGAGCTGCCCGTCCGCGTCACCTACCGGGAGGCGATGTCGCTCGACCCGGAGTTCCTCGCCCCGTCGGCGCTGTGGGCGCTGGTCGGCGTCGGCGGCGACACGCTCGCCCCCGTCGGGATCGACCTGCTCAACGAGGGCCCGGGGTTCGCCGTCGCGGGACCGCCCCGCTCGGGCCGCTCGACGACGCTGCGGACGATCGTCCACTCGCTGCTCGACCCCGCGGTCGGCGGCGGGCTGGTCCCGGTCGTCCTGGTGACGCCGCGCCGCTCCCCGCTGCGGCTGCTGGCGGGCCGGCCCGGTGTGCTCGGGGTGCTGACGTCCGACTCCGACGCCGACGACCTCGAACGCGCGATCGGCGACGAGCACCGCTACGCCGTAGTCGTGGACGACGCCGAACTGCTGGACGAGACGGAGCTGGACGACGCCCTGAGCGCCGTCCTGCGCTCGGCGCGCGACGGGGAGCACGCCGTCGTCATCGGCGGCACCACCGACGATCTGGGCCGCGGCTACCGGGGCTTCCTGTCCGACACCCGCCGCTCCCGCTCCGGGGTGCTGCTGTCGGTGGACTCGCCGGACGACGGCGACCTGTTCGGCCTCCGCCTGCCCCGCAACGCGCCGCTGGGCGGCCCCACCGGCCGCGGCCTGTTCGTCGCCGCGGGCGTCACCACCCGGATCCAGGTGGCCCTCCCTCCGCCGGCCGGCACCGACGCCACCGCACCCTGACCCGACTGACCCCAGCCGCGAGCGGCGAGCGCGACACCACCGGACGCGAGAGGCGACGCGCAGAGCCGGAGGCGCAGCGCCGGGCGCGCAGAGCCGGAGGCGCAGCGCGCCAAAAGGTCCGGGCAAAAAAGAGGCGGGTCCCGGCCTCGGGGGGATGGGCCGGGACCCGCGGCTCGCGGGAGGCGCGTCAGCGCGTGGCGGCCTCGATGTTCTGCTGGGACCTGCGGATGTCCTGGCTGCCCTGTTCGAGCGCGACGGCCATCTTGTCGAACGCGGTCTTGGCCTCGGCCCAGGCGGCGCGGAAGCGGTCGGCGCCGGGGCCCCACCAGGCGGCGCTGCTGCTCACGGTGCGGCCGTTGAGGTCCTTGATGAGGGCGTCGAGGTTGCGGGAGTGCTTGCTGAAGATGCGGGACAGTTCCTCTAGCTCGCCCAGGTTGGCGCCGCGCTTGTCACCCATCGCCCCGGCCCTTTCCTCGCTGATCGGTTGGAACGTTTCCACGCTCTGCCGCAGGAATGGCGCAAGCCTACGCCCCACCGATCACATCGAGCCAGAGGCACCCCGCGAATCCCTCGTCGAAACGGCCACATTCCCGCCATCCTGGCCTGTCCGGATGTGGCCAGCAACGCCAAGCCGCATGGCTTGTGACGAGCATAATTACTACCCGTCAAGGGAGTTTCAGAGCGGCTTCCGCGACCGAATGCCCGATGCCGGCGGAAAGGGAAATCCGGCGTGTCAGCGGCCGTCGCCGAGCGGGTCGTTCACCGGGTGCGCCCCCGGGTCCAGAACGTGCTCGCCGACCATGGTGATCTGCTCGCCGGTCGCGCGGAACTCGAACCGGCGCCGCACCGACTGGGTGACCTTCCCGCTGCCGTAGCGCATCTCGGTGTGCTCGACCGCCTCCAGCGTGATCCGGTCCCCGGTGCGGACGGCGCGGCCCTCGTCCAGGCGGGTGCGGGCGCCGGTGTAGGCGGGGCCGCCCTCCACGGGGGCGCGGTTGCGGGTCTCCAGCTCCCGGACGGCCCTTTCCTGCGACCGCACCAACGTCGGGGAGATCCGCACGCCGAGGACCTCCGTGGGCGCGGCGCGCCGCTCCCGGTCGCCCCTGTGCACGAGGGCCTCGGAGCGGCGCTCCAGGTAGGCGCTCGCGGCGACGGTGAGCTGGCGGGTGACGTAGTCCTCCACGGCGGGGGGCTGCCCGCGCACGCCGGACGAGGGCGCCAGCAGGCAGGCGGCCAGGACGACCGCCAGTCCGGCCCGGGGCCGCGGGCGAACCATCGGCGTCTCCCGATGATCAGGGGCTGGTAGATCCGAGCCGAGATTACACGGCCGGACCCCGGGCGGAACGCCGGATCAGTCCACTTCGCTTTCCAGCGCGGCGACGCGGGAGCGGGCCTGGGCCATGGCCTCGTGGTAGCGCTCCTCCCACTGCGGATCGGCGTCCGGGATGGCCGCGACCGTCTGGCGGCCGGTCTCCGCGAGCACGTCGCCCCCGTCGCCGCGGGAGACGCGCCGGACGACGACCGTGGTGACGCCGTCCGACGACTCGGTGTGCGTCTCCCACCGGGCGCCGCTCTCCAACTGCGCCCGGCTCCGCGACGAGCGGCCGGTGAACGCGTACAGCAGCAGGACGGCCGCCGCGGCCACCACCGCCAGCTCCGCCAGAACGATCAGGAACCGCACGACCGCCTCCGTCCCGCGTCCACCGCGCCGCCTCCCGCTCTCAGGGGCGGGCCCGTCCCCGGTGCCCGCTCGTCCCGCCCCGGTGCCCGCTCAGTCCCTCAGGAGGGAGCCGTTCGGGTTGCCGGGCGCGTAGACCGTGATGCCCTGCGGGAGGGCCTTCAGCTCCTCGATCCTCGCGCAGGTCGGGCATTTGTTGTAGCCGTCCTGGCGGGCCTTGTTGGCGGCGGCCTCCGCCTTGGCCGAGGCGACCTTCGCCTGCGCCTCGCTGATCTGCGCGAACGCGGCCTGGGCGCGGTCCACCGCGTCCTGCACCTTGGACGGCAGGGTGATCCGCACCAGGTTGAAGTGGATGTTGGTGACGAACTCGCCGCCGAGCGTCTGCTTGAGGTCCGCGGCCAGGCTCGTGTTGATCGCGTTCTGCACCTTGGCGATGTTGCCGTTGTTGCTCTGCGCCTGCTGACCGGCGGCCTGGACGTTGCGCGGCGCGGAGGAGTTCTGCACGAGGGCGCAGGAGGAGACGAGTTCGGCGCAGCGGAAGCTGTTGATCTGGCTGCGCAGGTCGTTGTCGATCACCGGCCGGACGATCTGGTCGAGGAACGCCGACCAGCCCTTGTCGCCGTCGTAGACGTTGTAGGTCTCGCCGCTCGCGCTGCGGAACTTGCGGGTGCCGTACTTGTCGTCGAACTGCCTGAGCGTGCTGTGGTCCTGGTTGAGCGTGAAGTACAGCGTCCCCTCGATGCCCATGTTGACGCCGTCCGAGCTCGGCACGGTCACGACGTCCACGCCGGACTCGTCGCCCTTCCCGGCGTCCGAGGTGATCGTGTAGAAGCGCTGCTGGGCGGGGTACTTGTGGACCTGCGAGTAGAGCCCGATCCAGACGCGGCCGGAGCCGGGGTCGATGACCTGCCGGATCCTGTTGTTGTCGAAGAACCCGCCGTTGCGGACGACGGCGATCTCGCCGCCGCCGGTCCGCTCGTAGCCGCCGAGCAGCGCGCTCAGCACCGGCCATCCCACGACGACCAGCAGCACGGCGGCGACGATGGCGGTGCGCCTGCTGGGCGCTCGCACCCCGGAGAGCCGGCTCGCACCGGCCCGCTCCCTGGCGGCGGACGTCTTCTTCTCGGCCACGGTGGCTCCTCTCACACCCGCACGGGGGTCGTTCCGCGGGTTCGTGGATCAGACGGAGCGGACGTCCGCCGGGATCCCCGCGGGGGTACCGCTTTCTCGGGAAACCTCCCGCTATCCGGGACCGCGCCCCCAATAAGGAGGGGCTTACGAAAACCTGGGATCGCGGTTATCTAGACTGCCTGCGAGGTTGAAGGAGGAGACCCACGTGCGCAAAGTCCTGATCGCCAACCGCGGCGAGATCGCGGTCCGTATCGCCCGTGCCTGCCGCGACGCGGGGCTGGCCAGTGTGGCGGTGTACGCCGAGCCGGATCTGGAGGCGCTGCACGTTCGGGTCGCCGACGAGGCGTTCGCCCTGGGCGGGCAGACGGCGGCCGAGAGCTACCTGGACATCGAGAAGCTGCTGAAGATCGCTGCGGAGTCGGGCGCCGACGCCGTCCACCCCGGCTACGGGTTCCTGGCGGAGAACGCCGACTTCGCCGCGGCGGTGGAGAACGCGGGGCTGACCTGGATCGGCCCGCCGCCCGCCGCGATCACCGCGCTCGGCGACAAGGTGCAGGCCCGGCACATCGCGCAGCGGGTCGGCGCGCCGCTGGTCGCCGGCACCCCGGACCCGGTGTCCGGCGCGGACGAGGTCGTCGCGTTCGCCGAGGAGCACGGCCTGCCCATCGCGATCAAGGCCGCGTACGGCGGCGGCGGGCGCGGTCTGAAGGTCGCCCGGACGCTGGAGGAGGTGCCCGAGCTGTACGACTCGGCCGTCCGCGAGGCCGTCGGCGCCTTCGGGCGCGGCGAGTGCTTCGTCGAGCGGTACCTCGACAAGCCCCGGCACGTCGAGACGCAGTGCCTGGCCGACAAGCACGGCAACGTGGTCGTCGTGTCCACCCGCGACTGCTCGCTCCAGCGGCGCCACCAGAAGCTCGTCGAGGAGGCGCCGGCGCCGTTCCTGTCCGAGGAGCAGTTGGAGCTGCTGTACTCCTCGTCCAAGGCGATCCTGAAGGAGGCCGGCTACGTCGGCGCCGGGACGTGCGAGTTCCTCGTCGGCCAGGACGGCACGATCTCGTTCCTGGAGGTCAACACGCGCCTCCAGGTCGAGCACCCCGTCACCGAGGAGGTCGCCGGGGTCGACCTGGTCCGCGAGATGTTCCGCGTCGCCGACGGCGAGGAGCTCGGCTACGGCGACCCGGAGCTGCGCGGCCACTCGATCGAGTTCCGGCTGAACGCCGAGGACGCCGGGCGGGGCTTCCTGCCCGCCGTCGGCACCCTGACCGCCTGGCACCCCCCGACGGGCCCCGGCGTCCGGCTGGACGCCGGCTACGAGGCCGGGCAGACCGTCCCGCAGGCGTTCGACTCCCTCATCGCCAAGCTGATCGTGACGGGCGCGACGCGGCGGCAGGCCGTCGAGCGGTCCCGCCGCGCCCTCGCCGAGTTCGTCATCGACGGCATGCCGACCGTCCTGCCGTTCCACCGGGCGGTGCTGGACGACCCGGCGTTCGTCCCGGCGGACGACGAGACCCCGTTCAGCGTCCACACCCGGTGGATCGAGACGGAGTTCGACAACCAGATCCCGCCCTACGAGGCTCCCCCGGCCGGCGAGGAGGCCGAGGGCGAGCGCGAGCACGTCACCGTCGAGGTCGGCGGCCGCCGCATCGAGGTCGTGCTGCCCGCCGGGCTCGGCGCCTCCGCGGCCCCCGCCGCGGGCGGCGCGGCGCCCGCCAAGCGGCGCGGCGCCAAGAAGGGCGGCGCCGCGCAGGTGTCCGGCGACTCCCTGGTCAGCCCGATGCAGGGCACGATCGTCAAGCTCCTCGTCGAGGAGGGCGCGACCGTGGCGGCCGGCGACACCATCGTGGTCCTGGAGGCCATGAAGATGGAGCAGCCGCTGACCGCGCACAAGGCGGGGACGCTCACCGGCCTGTCCGCCGAGGTGGGCCAGACGGTGTCCGCGGGCGCGGTGATCTGCGAGATCAAGGACTCCTGACCGCGCGCCGCCCGGCGGTACGGCGCCCTCGGCCGGTGTAGGGACGAGGGCGCCGCCGGGCCTCGGCGCTCCCGAGACGGGGACCCATGGGAGCAGATGGGGCCCGGTCCCCGTTCGGGATGTCCCAAATCCGTCCCGCGAACGAGGCATCGCCGCGTCCACGTGGGCAGACTGAGAGAATGAGCACCGAGAAGCGGGCAAATCGGGCGGCTCGCGGCGGGGCCGTAACGGCGGTCGCCGTCGCCGTCGCCGCGCCGGCGTTCGCCCTCGCCGCCCCGGCGGTCGCCGCCGCGTCCCAGGCCACGGCGCCGAGGACCGCGACGGCGCA
This sequence comes from Spirillospora sp. NPDC049024, assembly GCF_040649235.1. Classification (NCBI taxonomy): domain Bacteria; kingdom Bacillati; phylum Actinomycetota; class Actinomycetes; order Streptosporangiales; family Thermomonosporaceae; genus Spirillospora; species Spirillospora sp. NPDC049024. The sequence goes on along the minus strand of NZ_JBEZFD010000012.1, from coordinate 232,356 downwards.
GACCGGGGCCGTGCAGGGGGAGGCCGTGCGGGTCGGGGCGCAGGCCGCGGTCCCGCGGGCGGCGGCCGACGACACCGTCGGCCAGATCGCCAAGGGCCTCATCGACTCGCGCCTTTACGTGACGAGCGGCGCCGGGAACCCGCTGACCCCCGCCGACAGGAACGAGATCGAGACGTCCCTGGGCGGTGACGGCGACGCCGACATCCGCGCCGTCGTCGTCCGCAACGACATCACGGCGGCCCAGGTCAGGCAGCTGCTCCCGGCCGTCGCCGAGCGCGTCGGCAAGGGCGCGACCTATGTCGCGATCACCGCCGACGGCGCCCGGATGGGCGCGATCTCCAAGAAGCTGGACCGCGCGGAGATCAACCAGCTGGTCACCCGCACCGAGGGCGCGCCGCTGAAGCAGCGGCTGATCCAGTTCGGCGGCCTCGCCGAGAAGAAGGTCGACAGCGCCTCCAAGTCCAGCGCGACGGCCGGATACGTGCTGCTCGGCCTGCTGGTGCTCGTGGCGGCGGCGGTCGTGGGCGTCATGCTCAGCGTCCGCAAGAAGCGGCGGGAACGCGCGGCCCGCGAGATGGCCGACCTCAAGGCGGGCGTGCAGGAGGACGTCACGCTCCTCGGCGAGGACATCGCCCGCCTCGACCTGAACGTCATGGACACCGGCCTCGATCCCGACACCCGCGCCGACTACGAGCGCGCGATGAACTCCTACGACCAGGCCAAGGCCGCGACCGAGCGCGCCACCCGCCCGCAGGACATGCAGCAGGTCACGACCGCGCTGGAGGACGGCCGCTACTACATGACCGCGACCCGCGCCCGGCTCGCCGGGGAACCGGTGCCCGAGCGGCGCGCGCCGTGCTTCTTCAACCCGCAGCACGGACCCTCCGTCCAGGACGTGACGTGGGCGCCGCCCGGCGGCGTCGCCCGCTCCGTCCCGGCGTGCGCGGCCGACGCCGAGGCCGTCCTGCGCGGGGGCGACCCGGACGTCCGCATGGTCCCGGTGGGCGGGGAACGCCGGCCGTACTGGAACGCCGGCCCCGCCTATGCGCCCTACGCCGGCGGCTACTACTACGGCTACGGCGGGATGGACCTGCTCAGCGGCATGCTGATCGGCACCGCCCTCGGCTCGATGTGGGGCGGCGGCTGGGGCGGCGGCTTCGGCGGAGGCGGAGACTTCGGCGGCGGAGGCGACGGCGACATCGGCGGCGGCTGGGACTTCGGCGGCGGAGACTTCGGCGGCGGGGGCGACTTCGGCGGGGGCGGAGGTGGCGACTTCGGCGGCTTCTGAGGTGCGCGCCCCGACGGTCGTGATCAGCGCCGAGGAACTGCGCCGCTCCCGCCTGCGACGCCGCGGCCTCCGCCCACCCGACCGGTAAGCCACGAGGTTCCGGGAGCGGATGGGATGCGACGTCCGTTCGAGGGTGTCCGCAAAGCCGTCCGGCGGGCATGGGCGCGCCCGCGCAGGCATGCTGAGGAAATGAACCCCGAGACCCGGGCGATCCGGGCGGTGCTCCCGTTGGTCCCCGAGCCCGACGGCACGGCCGAGGGCGTCGTTTTCGCCGTGCTGTTCGCGGTGTTCGCGGGGCTCTTGCTGTTCGGGGGGCCGATAGCGGCGTCCAGGGGGCGGGGCCGGCTCAAACGCCGCAGAGAGCAGCGGAAACGAGCGGCCCGCGAGATGGCCGACCTCCAGGCGGCCGTTGCGCACCTCGGCGAGGACCTCGCCCGCCTCGACCTGGACGTGGCGGACGGCGATCTGAATCCCGACGTGCGCGCCGACTACGAGCGCGCTATGAGCTGCTACGACCGGGCCAAGGAGGCGGCCGAGCGCGCCGCCGACCTGGAGGACATGGAGGAGGTCGTCAGCGCGGCGGAGGACAGCCACTACTACATGACCGCGATCCGGGCCCGGCTCGCCGGGGAACCGGTGCCCGAGCGCGCGCCCTGCTTCTTCGACCCCGAGCACGGACCCTCCGTCCAGAACGTGGTGTGGGCACCGCCCGGCGGCACCGTCCGCTCTGTCCCGGCATGCGCAGCCGACGCCGAGGCCGTCCTAAGTGGCGCCGCTCTGGACGCCCCTGTGATCCCGAGGCCCGGAGGACGGCGGCCTTCCCGAAACGCCGGAGCCCCCGCCTCTCCCAACGCGCGCGGTTCCTCCGACTCCGCCGGGAGGGACTCGGCCACCGACGCGGCGCTTGGGGCAGATTTCGACGTGACGGCGGGCTCCGGCGGGAGCGGCGGGGGCGGAGGCCACGACTATGGAGGCGGCGGGCACGGCGGGCACTACGGAGGCGGAGGCCACGGAGGCGGAGGCCACGGCGGGCACGGCGGCGACTTCGGTGGGGGCGGGCACGGCGGCCACTACTGAAGGGCGCCCCCATGGCCGGGTTCCCCCGGCGTCCCCGGCCCGCCCTGGCGGAGCAACTGCGCGCTCGGGTCACCCATGCAGGCGGGGCGCGGCGTGCCACGCATGGACAGGAGGACGTCCGATGCGGTGACGGCCCAGGACCGGGCTCCGCGTCCGTGCGGCGGATCTCTCAGTAGGCGTGCTCGGACATCAGCCGCCGGGACGCCTCGGTGACGCTGCCCGACAGCGACGGGTACACCGCGAACGTGTGCGCCACCTGGTCGACCGTGAGGTGCTGCTGGACGGCGATCGACACGCCCAGGATCAGTTCGCTCGCCCGCGGGGCCACGATGACGCCGCCGAGCACGATCCCCGTGGACGGGCGGCAGAACAGCTTCACGAAGCCGTCCTCGAAGCCCTGCATCTTGGCGCGCGCGTTGGTGAACAGCGGCAGCATGACCGTCCGGGCGTTGACGTCCCCGGAGTCGACCATGTGCTGCGTCACGCCGACCGACGCGACCTCGGGATCGGTGAAGATGTTGGAGGCGACCCAGCCCAGCTTCAGCGGCTGCACGGCCTCGCCCAGCGCGTGCCACATCGCGATGCGGCCCTGCATGCCCGCGACGGACGCCAGCATGAGCACGCCCGTGCAGTCGCCGGACGCGTAGATGTGCGGGACGGACGTCCGCGAGACCTTGTCGACCTCGACGAAGCCGCGCGCGTCGCACCGCACGCCGACCTCCTCCAGGCCGATGCCCTTGGTGTTCGGGACCATCCCGACGGTCATCAGGCAGTGCGTGCCCTCGACCTTCGTCCCGTCCTCCAGCGTGACGATCACGCCGTTGCCCGACCGCTCCACGGCCGCCGCCCGGGACCGCGACATGACGTTCATGCCGCGCCGCAGGAACACCTCCTGCAGGACGGCCGCGGCGTCGGCGTCCTCCGTCGGCAGGATCCGGTCCCGCGACGACACCAGCGTCACCTTCGAGCCGAGCGACAGGTACGCCCCGGCCAGCTCGGCGCCCGTCACGCCGGAGCCGACCACGATCAGCTCCTCGGGCAGCTCCGGCAGGTCGTAGAGCTGCCGCCAGTTCAGGATGCGCTCGCCGTCCGGCTCCGCGCCGGGCAGCACGCGCGGCGTCGCGCCGGTCGCGATGAGCACGATGTCGGCGCGGATGCGGCGCTCGCCGACCGCCACGACATGCGGCTCCACCAGCCGCGCCTCGCCGCGGACGATCTTGACCTCCTCGTAGGCGAGCCGTTCGGCGACGTCGAACGACTGGGCCCGCGCGAGGTCCTTCACGCGCTTGTTGACGGTGGCCATGTCGGCCTCGAGGGCGCCGACGATGCCGTCCGGGCCGCCGTTGAAGCGCAGTCCGAGGCCGGCCGACTCCGACATGACCGCGATGCGGGTCGAGGTGGCGATGAGCGTCTTGGAGGGCACGCAGTCGGTGAGCACGCACGCGCCGCCCGGACCGTCCCGTTCGATGACGGTCACGTCGGCGCCGAGCTGCGCCGCGACGAGCGCGGCCTCGTAACCGCCCGGGCCTCCTCCGATGATCACGATGCGGGTCACATCTTCCATTGTTTCCTACTCTCGGCAGTGAAAAGTCCCGCTCCGCACCACTTCTTCCTGCAACAACCCCATCAGCCCCCTCCCCCGCATGGCGCGTTCCCGTAGGGGACGACCCCCACACCCCCGAGGCCTACGTGTTCCCTGTGGGGGACGACCCCCACACCCCCGAGGCCTAGTTGGCGTAGCCTGCCAACGTGGCTCTGTACGCGGCGTACGCCTCCAACATGGACCCCGAGCAGATGGCCGGCCGGGCTCCCCACTCGCCCATGCGCGGCACCGGCTGGCTCGCCGGGTGGCGCCTGACCTTCGGGGGGCAGGACAAGGGCTGGGACGGGGCCCTCGCGACGGTCGTCGAGGACGACTCCGAACAGGTCTTCGTCGTCATGTACGACGTGCCCGCCTGGGACGAGAAGGAACTCGACGCCTGGGAGGGGGCCGCGCTCGGCGTCTACCGCAAGATCAGGGTGCGGGTGCAGACGCTCGACGGCGACGCGCTGTGCTGGCTGTACGTCCTGGACGACTACGAGGGCGGGCTGCCGTCCGCGCGCTACCTCGGCATCCTCGCCGACGCCGCGGAGAAGGCCGGCGCGCCCGACGACTACGTCAAGGACCTGCGCACACGTCCCTGCAAGTCGCTGGGCGACTGACCCGGCGGGGCCGTGCCGGGGCGGCGGTAGTGTCGGCGGCGTGAGCAACGACGCTTTTGCACTGGCACGGGACGCGGCGGACGAGCTGCGCGCCCGCACGTCCATCGACTCCTTCGACGTCGCACTCGTCATGGGGTCCGGCTGGGTCCCGGCGGCCGACAGGCTGGGCGAGCCCGTCGCCGAGCTGACCGTGACCGAGCTGCCCGGTTTCGCGCCGCCCGCCGTGGAGGGCCACGCCGGGCGGATCCGCGTCGTGGAGATCGCCGGGCGCCACGCGCTGGTGTTCCTCGGCCGGACGCACCTCTACGAGGGCCGCGGCGTCGAGGCCGTCGTGCACGGCGTCCGGACGGCGCTCGCCGCGGGCGTGAAGACGATGGTGCTCACGAACGCGGCGGGCGGGCTGCGCCCCGAGCACCAGCGGGTGGGCGACCCGGTGCTGATCTCCGACCACCTGAACCTGTCCGGCGCGAACCCGCTGACCGGCGCGACGTTCCTCGACCTGACCGAGGCGTACTCGGGACGCCTGCGGGCCCTGGCCAAGGAGGTCGACCCGACGCTGTCGGAGGGCGTCTACGCGGCGTTCCGCGGCCCGACCTACGAGACGCCCGCCGAGATCCGCATGCTGCGCACGCTGGGCGCCGACATGATCGGCATGTCGACGGTGCTGGAGACGATCGCGGCCCGCCAGGGCGGCGCGGAGGTGCTCGGCATCTCGCTGGTCACCAACATCGCGGCCGGGCTGTCGGACGAGCCTCTCGACCACGAGGAGGTCCTCGCGGCGGGACGCGCGTCGGCCGGACGCATGGGCACGCTGCTCGCGACCGTCCTGGCGAAGCTGTGAGCGACCTGCGGGCGCGGGCCGAGGAGTGGCTCGAACAGGACCCCGACCCCGGGACGCGCGCCGAGCTGCGGGCGATCCTGGACGCCGGCGACGACGCGGCCCTCGCCGACCGGTTCGGAGCGCGGCTGGAGTTCGGGACGGCCGGCCTGCGCGGCGAGCTCGGCGCCGGGCCGAACCGGATGAACCGGGTGACGGTCATGCGCGCCGCCGCCGGCCTCGCCGCCCGGCTGCCCGCCGGCGGCCGGGTGATCATCGGTTTCGACGCGCGGCACGGGTCCCGCCGGTTCGCCGACGACACGGCGGCCGTGCTCAGCGGCGCGGGGCTGCGCCCCGAGGTGTTCGCCGACCCCGTCCCGACGCCCGTGCTCGCCCATTTCACCCGGGCGTTCGACGACATCGTGGCGGGCGTCATGGTCACGGCCAGCCACAACCCGCCGCGCGACAACGGCTACAAGGTGTACTGGGCGGACGGGGCGCAGATCGTCCCGCCGACGGACGCGGAGATCTCCGCCGCGATCGACGCCGTCGGCCGCGTGGACGAACTGCCGCTCGGTGCGGGCTGGCCCGTCCACGAGGGCGCCGGCCTCTACCTGGACGCGGTGTCGTCCCTGCGCCTCGGCGGCGACCGGGACGTGTCGATCGTCTACACGCCCATGCACGGGGTGGGCCGGGACGTCCTGCTCGCCGCGTTCGACCGCGCCGGGTTCCCGGCGCCGATCGTCGTGCCCGAGCAGGCCGAGCCCGACCCGGACTTCCCGACCGTCGAGTTCCCGAACCCGGAGGAACCGGGCGCGCTCGACCTGGCGCTGGCGCTCGCCGAGGCCCGCGGCGCCGACCTGGTGATCGCGAACGACCCGGACGCGGACCGCTGCGCCGTCGCCGTCCCGGGCCCGTCCGGGTGGCGGGCGCTGACCGGGGACGAGGTCGGCGGGCTGCTGGCCGAGCACGTGCTGCGGCACACCTCGGGCGATGACCGCCTGGTCGTGACGACGATCGTGTCGTCGTCGCTGCTGCGCTCGATCGCCGCCGCGCACCGCGTGCGGTTCGCCGAGTCGCTCACCGGCTTCAAATGGATCATGAAGGCCGGGGACATGGGCCAGCGGTTGGTGTTCGGGTATGAAGAGGCGCTCGGATACAGCGTCGGCGACGACCGGGGCGTCCTCGTCAACGACAAGGACGGGATCGGCGCCGCGCTCGCCGTCGCCGCGCTCGCGGCGGACGCCAAGCGCGACGGCCGCACACTGCTCGACCTGCTGGACGCGCAGGCACGCCGGTACGGGTTGCACGCGACGTCCCAGCTGTCGGTCCGGGTGGACGACCTCTCGCTGATCACCGCGGCGATGACCCGGCTGCGCGCCGATCCCCCGCGCGAGCTGGGCGGGCGGCGCGTCGAGTCGTTCGACGACCTCGCCCGGCCCACCGGGGGCCTGCCGCCCACCGACGGGCTGCGGTTCCGGCTCGCCGGAGGGTCGCGGGTGGTCATCCGCCCCTCGGGGACGGAGCCGAAGCTGAAGTGCTACCTGGAGGTCGTCATCCCGGTGGACGAGGACGTCGCCGCTGTCCGCGCGCGCGCCGCCTCCGACCTGGAGGCCCTCCGCGCGGACGTCTCCGCGGCCCTCGCCTGATCAGACCGGTCAGGTGACGGCGCCCGTGATCAGGAGCGCGACGAGCACCGCCAGCGGGACGGCCAGCGAGGCCACCGCGGGAACGGACCACTTGACCGTCCCCCTGGCGGGCCCCTCCTCCTCGGCCTTGGCCTTGGCCGCCCTGTCGGGCGCGCCCGACCGGGCCTTGGGGCGCTGCCGGTCCTTCATCTCGTTCAGCTGCTGCGCGGCGTACGCGGTCGGCGTGCGGCCCCGGAGGTCCAGGCCCTGCCCCTTGCCCTTGCGGGCCTCCTTCTCGGCGCGGGCCTCCGCCTTGGCCTGCGCACGCGGCGAGGTCTGGAGCACCCAGGCCCGCGTCTCCAGGTCCGTCCCGTCCGGGCCGGCGAACACGACCGTCACCGCGTTCTTGCCCTCGATCCGGCGGACCGCGCCCCACGGCACCCGGACGTCCCGGAGCGGGTTGCGGACCGTGATCCCGGCGTCGTCGCCGACGATCACCGGCCGCAGCCCGACCGCGTAGGCGATCCCGCAGCCGAGCAGCAGCAGGAACGCGATCGTCACCGTCGTCAGCGAGTAGTCGGGGTCACCGGTGATGCCGAAGAACAGGTCGACGAGGTTGAGGGCGGCGAACACCAGCCACGCGTACGCGGCGACACGCCCGCCGGTGGAGCGAATGGTCATGGCCCGATCATGCCAGGGGCCGGGCGCCGCTCCACTTGAGCTGCGCGAAACCGGGCTTGATGACGCCGTTGATCAGTTCGAGCCGCTCGTTGAACGGCGCGAACGCCGACTTCATCGCGTTCACCGTGAACCACTGCAGGTCGTCCCATCCGTAGCCGAACGCGTCGACGAGCTTGGCGAACTCCTCCGACAGCGTCGTGCCGCTCATCAGCCGGTTGTCGGTGTTGACCGTGACGCGGAAGCTCAGCCGCCGCAGCAGCCCGATCGGGTGCTCGGCGATCGACTTCGCCGCGCCGGTCTGGATGTTGGAGGTCGGGCACATCTCCAGCGGGATCCGCTTGTCCCGCACGTAGTCCGCGAGCCGGCCGAGCCGCGCCTCGCCGTTCTCCACCTCGATGTCGTCGATGATGCGGACGCCGTGCCCGAGCCGGTCGGCGCCGCACCACTGGATCGCCTGCCAGATCGACGGCAGCCCGAACCCCTCGCCCGCGTGGATGGTGAAGTGCGCGTTCTCGCGCTGCAGGTACTCGAACGCGTCCAGGTGCCGGGTCGGGGGGTACCCGGCCTCGGCGCCGGCGATGTCGAACCCGACGACGCCGAGGTCCCGGTACCGGACGGCCAGCTCCGCGATCTCCATGCTGCGCGCCTGGTGCCGCATGGCGGTGACGAGCGTCCCGACGCGGATCCCGAAGTCCTCGCGGCCCCGGGCGAAGCCGTCCAGGACGGCCTCCACGACCTGCTCCAGCGACAGCCCGTTCCGCAGATGCTGCTCGGGCGCGTACCGGACCTCGGCGTAGACGATCCCGTCCTTCGCGAGGTCCTCGGCGCACTCGTACGCGACCCTGGTGAGCGCCTCGACGGTCTGCATCACCCCGACGGTGTGCGAGAACGTCTCCAGGTACCGTTCGAGCGATCCGGAGTTGGACGCCTCCTCGAACCACGTCCGCAGGGCGTCCGGGTCGGTGGTGGGCAGGTCCCCGTACCCGGTCTCCCGCGCCAGGTCGACGACGGTCGCGGGCCGCACCCCGCCGTCCAGGTGGTCGTGCAGCAGCACCTTCGGCGCGCGGCGGATGTCCTCAAGAGTCGGCCGAACGTTCATTTCTCGAACCTACCCGTCCCCGCCCCCTCGGGCGTCGTCAACTCTCGCCAACCCGGCGCCCGCGCACGACCCCCGCGACCTGCGGCCCTGCCGCCCCGCTACGCCCGGACGCGGTCGAGGAACGCGGCGACGAGCGGCGCGATCTCGCGGAGGTGGGTCTCGAGGGCGAAGTGGCCGGTGTCGAACAGGTGGAGTTCGGCGTCCGGGACGTCCCGCAGGTAGGCGCGGGCGCCGGGCGCGGGGAAGAACGGGTCGTCGGCTCCCCAGACGATGAGGACGGGCGGCGTGTGCCGGCGCAGCCAGGCCTGCCAGCGGTCGTAGCTCTCGACGTTGGAGTGGTAGTCGAAGGCCAGCGCGACCTGGGCCTCCTTGCGGCCCGGAAGGTCGAGGAAGTGCTGGTCGAGGGTCCAGCCGTCCGGTGCGAGCGCCTCCGGGTCGGCGACGCCCGTCTCGTACTGGCTCCGGGTGCCCTCCGGGGTCAGCAGGCCGCGGACGGTCTCCTCCGCGCCCGGCTCTCCGGGACGCAGGGCGATGAAGTCGCGGGCGCCGTCCGACAGGCCCTCGGCGTAGGCGTTGCCGTTCTGGACGACCAGCCCCGCGATGCGCTCGGGCAGCCGCTCGGCCAGCCGGAACCCGACCGGCGCCCCGAAGTCGAACACGTACATGGCGAAGCGGGTGAGCCCGAGCCGCTCGACGAACCCCTCCATGACGTCGGCGAGGCCGTCGAAGGAGTAGGTGAAGCCGTCCGGCGCCCGCGTGTGGCCGAAGCCTGGGTAGTCCGGAGCGATCAGGCGGTAGCGCGCGCCGAGGACGTCGATGAGCCGCCGGAACTGGTGCGACGCGGACGGTAAGCCGTGCAGCAGCAGCAGGACGGGCGCGTCCTCCCGCTCCGGGAGGGACTCGCGGTAGAAGACGCGGACGCCGCCGACGTCGACGTGGCGGTGGACGGTACGAGCGATGGTGAGCATATCTAACGCCTTCTTTCCGGATAGATGCATTAGATATAGTCGTCAACCACCTAACGGGTCAACCCGGCGATGTACCGTTAGAGCATGAGCGACCCGAGCCCGCTGATCGGTGAGCCGCCGGCCCTGGACCTGGTCAACACGCGACCGGTGGGCGCCGACCTGCTGTCCACGCCCGATGACCTGCGGGTCTGGCTGCGTCTGCAGGCCGACCGGTCCGAGGAGGCCCGGACGTTCGCCGCCACGGAACCGGCGGCCGAGTCGCTGGCCGAGTCGCTGGCCGCGGTCCGGGACGTCCGGGAGCACACGGCCCGGGCCCTCGACCGCGTCCGCCGCGGCGAGCCGCCATCGGCCGGCGACCTGGAGGCGCTCAACCGGGCGCAGCGCGCCGCACCCGCCGTCACCGAACTGGACTGGGACGGGCGGTCGCTGCGCGCGGCCCGCCGCCGCACCGGCCCGCCCTCACTCCGCCCGGCGGCCTGGCTTGCCGAGGCCGCCGCCGAGCTCCTCGCCGACCCGGCGGTCACCAAGGTCCGGGAGTGCGAGGCCGACGACTGCGTGATGCTCTTCCTGCCCGCCCACCCCCGCCGCCGCTGGTGCTCGGCGGCTCGCTGCGGCAACCGCGTCCGCGTCGCCCGCCACTACCGGCGGCACCGGCCCGCCGAGCCCGACCCCGCGTCCTCCTGACGCCATGGGGCGGGAGCTGACGTCAGGAGGCGGGGGCACGCGCCGGTGCCCCCGCCTCAGGATGCCGAACAGTCAGCGCTAGGCCTTCGCGTACTCGCCGATGCCTCCGGCGAAGTCGTACATGACGCAGGCCTCGTCCCCGACGACCCAGGCGTCATGGCCGGGCGTGACGACGAACACGTCGCCGGGGCCGACCTCCTGCTCCACGCCGTCATTCGTGAGGATGCGCATCCGTCCCTGGACGACGTAGCCGTTGTGGTGCACCTCGCAAAGGTCGGTGCCCGCGATGTCCTTCACCGACTCCGTCCAGCGCCATCCGGGCTCGAACGTCGCCTTCCCGAAGACGAGGCCGCTGAGGTTGGCGATCTCCAGGTGCCCCCTGGGGAAGTCCCGCCGATCGTCCGGCTTCTCGATGCTCTTGATCTCTATCATTGATGGGTCCCCCTTCCCCCTCACTTTTCACGCTCGCACTGGGGCTGACCTGCGTCAAGACGTCCGGGCCGGATAGCGCGCGGCGTGCCCGGAGCAGCAGGGCGGGGGTCGCCAGGGACAGGACGCCGGCGATCGCGACGGCGGTGCGGGGGCCGGTGAGGCCGGCGAGCAGCCCCCACAGGGCGGTCATGCCCGCGATCGTGAGCTTGCTGGTCACCGACCACGCCGACAGCACCCGGGCGACACGGTCGGACGGCGTGTGCTCCAGCCGGTAGGCGGCCTGCAGCGGGTTGAACACCCCCATGCACGTGATCAGCCCGAGTTCGACGGCGATGACGAGCACCAGCCCGGCGGCGCCCGGACGGACGAAGGCCAGTCCGGGCAGCCAGCACGCGCGCAGCGTCCCGAAGACGAGCATGGTCCTCGGACGCCCGAACCGCGCGGCGAGCCGTCCGGCCAGCCGCGAGCCGACGAGACCGCCAACGCAGGGGGCGGCGAACGCCAGTGCGTACTGCCACGGCGCGAAGCCGAGGCGGCCCAGCATCAGCACGGCCAGCACCGGCGCCGTCGCCATGATCAGCCCGGCGACCAGGATCTGGTTGAGGAACAGCGGGCGCAGCGCCGGGCTGGTGAGGATGTGGCGCCACCCTTCGAACAGGTCCCCCGCCCGGAGCCGGGCGCCCGTCTCCGGGGCGTGGGCGGGGCGCGGCTCCGTCCCGCCGATCGCGCGGATCCCGGCCGCCGACAGCACGAAACTGGCCGCGTTGGCCGTCACGGTCACCAGCGGCCCGAACAGCCCGATCGCGGCGCCGCCGAGCGGCGGCCCGAGCATGAGCGCGGTCCAGTTCGTGGACTCCAGCCGCCCGTTAGCGACGACCAGGTCCTCCGGCCGGACGAGCGCCTTCAGGCAGGCGCCGCTCGCCGCGGTGAAGGCGATGTCGGCCGCGGCGACCACGACCGACACCACCAGCAGCTGGACGAAGCCGAGCCCGCCGAGCAGGAACGCGGCGGGCAGGCTCAGCAGCGCCGCGCACCGGACCAGGTCCATCGCGATCATCACGGGCCGCTTGCGGCGGAACTCCACCCAGGGCCCGAGCGGCACCGCCACCGCCGCCCCCACGAGCAGGCCGGCGGCGGCCAGCGCCGACACCCGGGCCGGCCCGGCGTCCAGCACGGTGATCGCGATCAGCGGGAAGGCGTCGAAGGCGAGCCACGTCCCGACCGCGCTGACCGCGTAGGCCGCCCAGAGCCACCCGAACGGCCGCCCGAGCGACCGCCCCTCCCCCATGCGCACCCTCACCGCGCCCCTCCCGCCGGCCGCCCTCATGTCGGCCGCCCCCGGCGGCCGAGAGAGATCAAAGCGGCTGGCGGGCCGCCGGATCAAACAACCGTCCGTCCCCTCGCTCAACCGGACGTTGTAGGGGCAGCGCGTTTCGTGCGCTCGCGGTGTTGGGGACCCGGTCGCCCGCCGCCTGGCCTCCCAGGCCGGGCAGGCCGTTACCGGACCGCAGTCTCGGCGGCGTAGACGATGACGTTGTCGGTGTAGCTGCGCTTGCCCCGGTCGAACGAGCCGCCGCAGGTGACGAGGCGGAGCCCTGGATGGTCGAGCGGCCCGTAGACGCGACCGGTGGGGAACCGGCCCTTCGGGACACGCTCCACGGACTCGACGGTGAACACGGCCACCCGTCCGTCCGCGCGGCTCACCTCGACGCGGTGCCCGGGCCTCAGCCGGCCCAGGTCGTAGAACACCGCGGCCCCCTTCGCGGTGTCGACATGGCCCAGGATGACCGCGGCGCCGCGTTCGCCTGGCGTGGGCCCGCCCGCGTACCAGCCGGCCTCCCCAGGCCGGTCCGCCGGGGGCACCTGCACAGAGCCGTCGGCCTCAAGACCCAGGCGGGCCAGCGGCGCCCGCACGCCGATGGACGGGACGTCCACCCGGACGGGCGGGGACGGGTCGAGCACCGGCCCGTGCCGGTCGACCGGCCGGGTGGTCGCGGCCCACGCGGGCGGGCTCGGCGGACCGGCCGGGCCGCCCAGCCCGAGGACGAGCGCGGCGAGGCCGGCGGCGGACAGGACCGCCGCCAACCCCCAGAGGCCCCACCGGCCACCCTTTCCCCGCATTGTTCCTTCCATCCGCCGAGAATCGCCGATTCTGCTCTTACGGAAAGGCCGACGCCACAACCACGCGGCCCTTTCAGAAAGGCGCGCTATTACGCGGCCGCGCCATTACGACGGCGGACGGCAATGGCGCCGGCGCCGATCCCGCCCAGCAGCAGGACGCCCCCGCCGGCCAGAAGCGCGGTGTTCGAGCCGCCCGTCCCGCCGCCGAGACCCGTCGCCGCCCCGCCGGTCGGGGTGGGCTGCCCCATCGGACGCGCCTTGCCGTCCACGACGCGGACCTCGCCGGTCGCCCTGTACGCGCCGCACCTGACCAGCACCGTGTAGGTGCCGGGGAAGGTGTCCTTCTTGATGGTCGCGAGACCGGCCCGGCCGTCGACCTCCTCGGATCCGTTCAGCGGCACCGCGCCCCCGACGAAGGCCAGCGACCCCGCCTCGCCGTCGACCTGGCACTTCTTCCCCACCACCGTGACCTTGTCGCCGGGACGGGCCTGCGCCGGCTTCACGATGACGTCCCCCGGGTCGGCCATCGCGGGCGCGGCCATTCCGAACGTCGCCGCGCCGACCACGAGACCGAGAACGGTCGCCTTTCCGAGTCGCATGTTCTCTCCATATCGACACGGCGGCCTACTCGACTTTCAGCCCGTGAGCCCGTGCCCCCTTATGCCCGTATTTGATGAGACCCGCGGCCGTTTGGTTCGGTGATCCTTTTTTCGTCGCCCGGAGAGGCTCCCGCCCTCACAAATCCCGGAAAGGTTGGCGTGAATGCCGTCACACCGCCGTGGCCCGACCCGGCCCGCACGCGGCGCCGGCCCCTGCCGGAACGGCTACGGCGAGAGCGGCAGCGGCCGGTCGTCGACGATGCGTTCCTGCCGCAGCTCGCCCGGGTCCTGCGAGCCGGGGACACGACCGGGGTGTCCTGGTCGTGGGCGGCCCTGACCAGCGTCGGCAACGCCGGATGGATCATCTACTTCACGCTGTCGGAGTTCGGGGCGGCGACCGGCCGCGCCGGAATCGGCGCGCTCCTCACCGCCTCGTTCGTGCTCCAGGTCGCCCCCTCGGTGTGGACCGCTTACCGCACGCCCCGGCCGACCGGGATCTCCCGCGGCACATGGCTGCTCATATTGGGCGAGTTGCTCTGCTTCGGCCTCTACGGGCTCCACCAGGGCGACCCGCGCCTGATCGCCCTCGGCTGGACGGGCGTCGCCGCCGCCCTCCTCATGCTCGGCCGCGCCCAGTACGTCGCGGCCACCTCCCCCCCGCTCCCGCGCGGCCGACACCACCCCGGAGCCGTCCGGCCCCTCCGGATGAGCCCCGGCCCCTCAGCGGTCGGCGGGGTCCATGTTCCAGGTGCGCGGGAGTTCGGCGTCGCAGAGGGCGCAGAAGAAATGGGCCTCCTTGACCAGGTTGCGTTCCCGGCACTCGGGGCAGCGGCGGAAGACCATCGGGTCGGTGAAGCGGCCCGGGTGGTCCAGTCCGGCCCGGTCGAGCGCACCGCCGACGGCGGGCCAGGAGTCCGGATCGGGGCAGTAGCCGGTCGACTGGTTGCTGACTCCCGCCACCGACCACCGGCCGCCGTGTCGGGCGAAGCTGATCTCACCGGCGCTCAGGACGGGCATGCCTCCCGCGCAGACGACGTGCTCGCCGCGCCGGGGAGAGAGGCGCAGGAAGCCGTCCAGGTCGACGACGAAGGTGAACGGCTCCGTCGACTCGTCCTCGTCGCACGCGGCGAGCCAGGTGGCGAGATCGTCCGGGGACGCGATCCGCCGTCCTTCCGTGCCCGGTCGTGCCGTCGCGAGGAACTCGGGCGGGCCCACGTAGGAGTACCGGCGCGGCCGCTGCGTCATCTGGGGAAAGGTAGCGGATCCGGACTCCTGCCGGGCGGCCCGGCGGACGCGGCCAGGCAGATCCGCCGGATGCCGGCGTCTGTGCAGAGCCGCTTGCCTCGGCGCTAGCGGTCGGCGGTGGTGAAGAGCTGGCCGGGGGCGCGATCGTCGCAGGGCAGTTGGAGGACCGGGGCACGGAGGGCGGGCACTCCCCTCACGCCGACGCAGAGATCACGGTCCTGGGGGCGTAGCTGGATGCCTCCGGCCAGCGTCCGGAGGGTGAAGCGGTCCGGTTGGCCATGGTCGCAGGTGTCGTCGGACAGGGGCGCGCCGGGTTCGAACGAGGCGTCCACGACCCCCATGCAGCCGGCGCCGAATTCAGGGTGCTGGGTGGTGACGCGCCAGAACGTCCCGTCCTGTGTGAGCTTGCGCGACGGGAAGCTGTCGGCGCAGCGTGCGAGGAACACGAGTCCGGACCTGTCGTTCCGGCGTTCGGACAGGCAGAACCCCCCGAGCCGGAGCGTCGATCCCGATGGAGGGAGGGCGGGGGCGGCATCCGGTGCGGTCTTGGCGTCGGTGCGCTGGGACGGGCGGGTGAGGACGATCCCGGCGGCGGTCGCGGCGGCCGTCACGACCGCGGTGACCACGGCGGTGACGACGACGGTGCCGACGGGGATGCCCTGCCTCGGCCGCCGACGGGGCCGCGCCGCACCTTCCGCCGGCACCGCGTCCTCCAACGACGCCGCGTCATCCAAGGGCGCAGCGTCATCCAAGGGCGCAGCATCGTCCAACGGCGTCGCATCGCCGCTCACCGCCGCGTCGCTCCCTGGGACCTCGTCGTCCCTTGGCCCCAGGTGGTCCCTTGGCGCGGAGGGGTTCTCGGCCTGGACGGGCGGGGCGGACGGTTCGGGGGGCATCGGGTGGAGGAGGCGTTCTCGGGCGGAGAGCCACCGGGTCACGTCGCCGCCGCAGACCTCGACGAGCGCGGCCACGAGTTCGCGGCGGGGCACGGTCTTCCGGTGCAGGGCCGTGGCCAGAGTGGACGACGGCAGCGGGAAACGGCCCTGGGCGGAAGTGCGCCGCTCGATTTCCTTGAAGGTCAGGCCGCTGCGTTCCCGGAGCCTTCGTAACGCCACGACGAACTGTTCTTCGGTGGTCAGCGCGAAAGGGTCCAGTTCGGCTTCGCGGTCATTCACGCGCAGAGTGTGGCAGACCGATCGCGTTCGGGTCCATCCCGAACGCTCGAACGCGTGCGGACCGCTGATCATGACGGCTTGACTGCTCGATGCCGCACGTTGCGGCAGGTGGCGCGACGGCACTTCGGCTTTCGCGTCGAGCATGTGGAGGAGTGCAGATGACCCGGTTCCGCACGATAGGACTCGGCCTGGCGACGATGGCGGCGCTCGCCGTGAGCGCCACGCCGGCGATGGCCGCCCCCGCGTCGCCGGCCGCCCCGGTCACGCCGGCGAAGGCGTGCCCGCCCGACGTCTACTACAAGGTCAAGTCGAAGAAGACGGTCAGCTACTGGGTGCCCGGCACGCACTTCGTGGACGGCAAGGGCGGCAAGGTCACCGGCAAGGTCGAGCGTTCGTACACCAAGTCGGCGACGCTGGAGGCCGGCGCGGAGGCGTCCATCGGCGCGGTGTGGGCCACGGTCAAGGCCAACGTGTCCAAGTCGGCGACCAAGAGCAACAACGTGACCGTGGGCCATTGGTACGAGCACCAGATCAGCAAGAACCGGTACGGGCACATCCGCTACCGCGTGATCGGCTACAAGGTGCTGTTCGAGAAGTGGCGCACCCAGGGCAACTGCAAGGACAAGTTCCTGGACGCCTTCTACGGCAACATTCCGACCACCAAGGAAGGCTGGAAGTACTGGGAGTCGAAGCAGCCGTAGCGGAATCCGCGGGCAGCGTCAGCCGACGCGGAAGCCGAGAACGGTGGCCTTTCAAAGGCGAGCGCCCGGAACGCCGATTCGGCGTTCCGGGCGCCGCCCTTCAACAGTCACCCACGAGAGGCGCGGGCACGGGGTGATGCCGTGCCCGGGTCAGCCGTTGGTGAGGGGGAGGGTCAGGGTGCTGCCGTCCAGGTCGACCTTGACCTTGGTCCCCGCCGGGTAGCGGAGCGTGTAGGCGTGGTCGGTGGCCAGCACCATGAGGCCGATCCGGTGGCCGGGCTTGAAGACGTAGTCGTACGGCTGCATGGGCCAGCTGAACGTGTACTCCTTGCCGGCCTTCACCGGGGTGCTCCGCCAGATCGACTCGCGGTTGCGGACGTCCGTCCAGCCGCGCGTCACGATCTTGAACGGGGTGACGGCGGTGGTGTACTTCCGGACGGGGCGGCAGCCCTCGTCACCCGGGATGGAATCCCCGTAGCACCAGGTGTCGGGCGTCCGGACGAAGCCGGAGACGCGCTCGTCGGAGCCGTAGTCGACCAGGAGGGCCGACAGGTACGGCGAGCGGCCGTCGACGGAGGCGCGCAGCTTGATCCGCGCCGTGCCGCTGAGCTTCATGGCCTTGGTCAGCTTCGGCGTGAGGTAGATCAGGCGGTTGGGGTCCGCCGCGTCCGGGTTCGCGGCCAGGTCCTCGGCCTTGCGGGACGGGTCGTCCACCAGCTGCTGGGTGCCGTGGCCGCGCCGGCCGAGGCCCTTCGCCGACAGGCCGAGGGGAACGGGACGGGCCGAGGCGTCCGGCCAGTCCTTGTGCGTCTCCCACTGGCCCGGTGTGCGCTCAAGGTCGACCTTGGGCCGGCGCATGATGTCGTTCCGGACGTTGTAGAGCTCATGCGCGAACCACAGGTTCAGCGTTTCGAGCCACACGCTCTGGCGGACGTCCAGGGGCTCGTCGTGCGCGGCCTGGTGGATCCAGAGCTTCCGGTCGACGCCGGCCTTCTTCAGCCCGTCCCACAGGAGGGACATCTGGATCGGCTTGACGTTCCAGTCGGCGAGGCCGCTGGTCATGAACACGCTGGCCTTGAACCGGGGCGCGGACTTGGCGAAGTTCCGCTCGTCCCAGGTCCGGTTGTAGTCGCCGGTGACCCGGTCCATCTTCTTCTCGAGTTCGTGCATGACAGGCGCGCAGACCTCGAGGTCGTGGCGGGTCAGCACGGCCTTGGCGTGCAGGTCGAGGTCCTCGCCCTCCCAGCCGTCCGGCGCGACGACGCCGCCGTTGGCGCGGTACTCGTCGTACCAGTTGGACACGCCCGAGATGGACACGACCGTCTTGAGGCCGGGCACACGGGTCGCGGCGGTCGCGAGGGGCAGCGTGCCGTCGTAGGACTTGCCGGCCATGGCGACGTTCCCGGTCGACCACCCGGCGTCGACCTTGTTGCCCTGGGCGTCGTACGCGGTCGCCTTGCCGGTGAGCCACTCGATGACCGACTTCATGCCCTGCGTCTCGTTCGGGCCGACGGCGGTCGGGCAGCCGTCGGAGTCGCCCGTGCCGAGGGTGTCGGCGGCGAGGACGGCGTAGCCGCGGGACACGAAGTAGTTGTCGTAGTAGACGCGGGAGTAGCTCGTCGGACCGGGCGGGCCGGGCGGCGGCGTCCACGGCGCGAGGCGCGGGTAGTCGGTCACGTCGGCCGGGTGGTATGGCGGGTCCTGCGTGCCGGCGTAGTAGGGGCTGCCCTCAAGGATGGAGGCGACCTTGAGGCCGCCGCTCGTCTCCTTGGGGCGGGTGACGTAGACGGAGACGCGGTCGCGTTTGCCGTCCCGGTCGCTGTCCACGGTCGTCTCGACGAACACCTTCTCGCGAATGGCGTCCTTGAACGAGAACGTGGGCTGCGTCTTGCCGTCCTTCACCACGATGTGGGGACGTCCCGCGTCGGCGTACGCGGGCACCATGCCGGCCACGAGGCCGACCGCGCCCGCGAGCGCCGCCACGGGCAGGAGTGAGAGTCGCAACGTCCGCTCCTTGGCTGCTGAGAGAAACCTGATCAGCTTCCAGAGCGGACACAACGCCCGTCAACGGTGATTATTAACAAACCGGTCGGGTCCCGCGATCCGATCGATGACCAGGGGGTGCGCGGACACGGCGCCGCCTGCCTCGATGTCATAGGCGCCGTCCAGCGCCTCCAGCGCGCGGCCGAACCCGGCCTCGTCGTCGGCGTGCAGCGTCAGCAGCGGCCGCCCCTCCTCGACCGTGTCGCCCGGCTTGGCGTGGCAGATGACGCCCGCGCCGAACGACACCGGGTCCTCCTTGCGGGCCCGGCCGGCGCCGAGGCGCCAGGCCGCCACCCCGACCCCGTAGGCGTCGAGCCTGGTCAGGACGCCCGAGGAGGGGGCCGTGACCACATGGGTCTCGCGGGCGGCCGGCAGCGGCGCGTCGGGGTCGCCGCCCTGCGCGGTGATCATCCGGCGCCAGACGTCCATGGCGGAGCCGTCGCGCAGCGCGTCGGCCGGGTCCTTGCCCGAGATCCCGGCGGCGTCGAGCATCTCCCGCGCCAGCGTCAGGGTCAGCTCGACCACGTCGGACGGCCCTCCCCCGGCGAGCACCTCGACCGACTCGGCCACCTCGACGGCGTTGCCGACCGCGTTGCCGAGCGGACGGTCCATGGCGGTGAGCAGGGCGACCGTGCGCAGCCCGTGGTCGGAGCCGATCGCGACCATCGTCTCGGCCAGCTCGCGGGCGTTGTCGACCGTCTTCATGAACGCGCCCGAGCCGACCTTGACGTCCAGCACCAGCGCGCCCGTGCCCTCGGCGATCTTCTTGGACATGATCGAGGAGGCGATCAGCGGGATCGACTCCACCGTGCCGGTCACGTCGCGCAGCGCGTAGAGCTTGCGGTCGGCCGGCGCCAGGCCGCTGCCCGCCGCGCAGATGACCGCGCCCGCCGAGCGCAGCACGTCCAGCATCTCCGCGTTCGACAGCGACGCCCGCCAGCCCGGGATCGACTCCAGCTTGTCGAGCGTCCCGCCGGTGTGGCCGAGGCCCCGCCCCGACAGCTGCGGGACGGCCGCGCCGCACGCCGCCACCAGCGGCGCCAGCGGCAGGGTGATCTTGTCGCCGACGCCGCCGGTGGAGTGCTTGTCGGTGGTCGGACGGTCCAGTGCCGACCAGTCCATCCGCTCGCCGGAGCGGATCATGGCCTCGGTCCAGCGGGCCACCTCGGCCCGCGACATGCCGTTGAGCAGGATCGCCATCGCCAGCGCCGACATCTGCTCCTCGGCGATCGCGCCCCGGGTGTAGGCGTCGACCGCCCAGTCGATCTGCTCGGGGGTCAGCGTCCCGCCGTCCCGCTTGGCGCGGATGACATCGATGGCGTCCACGAGATCCTCTCTGTGCCGGTCAGGCTGAGTCGGTCTGGCTGGGGTGTGCGGCCGGCCGGCGGGATGCGCCGACCGGCGTTGTCTGGCGGGACGTGCCGGTCAGGCCCGGTCCACGAGGTCGTCGGGACCGAACGCGTCCGGCAGGACGTCCGACATGGGCAGGATGCCGCGCGTCGTCTCCAGCAGCATCGGGGCGCCGCCGTGCTCCCACAGCAGCTGCCGGCAGCGCCCGCACGGCATCAGCGGGTTCCCGTGCCGGTCGACCACCGCCATGGCGACCAGCCGGGGCCGCTCGGACTTGCCGGGCCCGTGCAGCGCCGACACGACGGAGCACTCCGCGCACAGGCCGACGCCGTACGAGGCGTTCTCCACGTTGCACCCCGTGATGATCCGGCCGTCGTCCACCAGCGCGGCGGCCCCGACCGGAAACCCGGAGTACGGGCAGTAAGCACGAGCCATCGCCTCCCGCGCGGCAACGCGCAGAGCAGGCCAATCAATCTCCATGAGAGTTATCGTGCCTCACCGCGCCTATACCGCAGACCATCGGCGGCGGGCATGCGGAGGCGCTGGCTGGCCAGGGCCAGGACGAGCAGGGTCGTCAGGTGCGGCGTGAAGGAGACCAGCTCGCCGGGGACGAGGTCGCTCAGCAGGAACCAGGTGAGCAGCGCGGCGGCCGCGACCAGCGACAGCACGGCGCCGAGGACGGCGGCCCGCATGTCGCGGCGGTGCGCGACGTCCAGCGCCGCCTGCGGGAGCAGCCGGTTCGCGCGCACGCCCTGCCAGACGGCCACGCCGATCAGCAGGATGGCCACGAACAGCAGGAGTGCGTGCACCGACTCGCCGCCGCCGCGCACGTTCATCGCGTCGGTGTAGCCGAACAGCAGCGAGCCGGCGGCGAGGCCGCCCGGACGCCAGTTGCCGAAGATCATCGCGGCGAGGCCGATGAACCCGCGGCCGTTGGTCTGGCCGTCCTGGTAGAACGGCGCGGCGACCGTGACGAGGAAAGCGCCCGCCAGGCCCGCGAAACCGCCCGAGATCATGGTGGCCGCGTACTTCATCCGGTAGACCTGCACGCCGAGCGACTCGGCCGCGTACGGGTCCTCGCCGCACGAGCGGATGCGCAGCCCGAACGCCGTCCGCCACAGCACGAAGAAACTGGCCGGGAGGAGCAGCAGCGCCACGAGCGTCAGCAGCGACATGTCGCTGGTCAGGCCGCGCACGATGCCCGCGAGGTCCGACACCAGGAACCAGTGGTGCTTCTCCAGCGAGCCGAGCCAGTCGGGGCTCTCCCAGCCGCCGATCTTGCCGCCGGACAGCACCGGCAGCGTCAGCGTCTGGACCGGATCGACCGGGGGCGACTGCCGGGGCCCGCCGCCGAGCGCCTTCGCCTCCCCCTTGTCGAAGATCAGACCGGCCAGGAACTGCGTGAGCCCCAGCCCGAGGATGTTGATCGCGACACCGGAGACGATGTGGTCGACGCCGAACGACACGGTGGCGATCGCGTGCAGCAGCCCGCCGAGCGCGCCGCCGATGATCCCGGCGAGGACGCCGATCCACGGGCCCCACTGGTAGCCGGCCCACGCGCCCGTCCAGGTGCCGAGGATCATCATGCCCTCGAGCCCGATGTTGATCACGCCGGACCGCTCGGACCACAGCCCGCCGAGCCCGGCCAGGAAGATCGGCACGGCGAGGCGCAGCGCGGCGCTGACCGTCCCGCTGGAGGTCACCGGGTCGGCGTCGTCGATCACCCGGACCAGCGACAGCAGCACCAGCAGGCCGGACGCGATGAGCAGGTAGTGCGGCCAGCGCAGCCGGCGCTTGCCGTTCACGGCCTTCCTGGCGGTGGCCGTCTCGGTCGCGGTGCTCATGAGGCACTCCCAGCGGCCTCGCGGGCCAGGTCGTGGCCGGTGGCCAGCTCGGCGGCGACGGCCCGCTGCTGCAGCCGGATCTCCCAGCGCCGGACGAGCTCGTACACGATGACGACGGTCAGCACGACCACGCCCTGCATGACCCCGACGATCTCCTTCGGAACGTCGACCTCCTGGAGGACGTCGGAGGTCTGGTCGAGGAACGCGAACAGCAGCGCGGCGAGCGCGATGCCGGCCGGATGGTTGCGGCCGAGCAGCGCGACCGTGATGCCGGTGAAGCCGAGCCCGGCCGGGAAGTTCAGCGAGTACTCGTAGGACGCGCCGAGCAGCTCCGGCATGCCGATCAGGCCCGCCACCACACCGGACGCGATCATCGTGTAGACGATCATGCGGCGGGCGTTGACGCCGCTGGCCTGCGCGGCCGACGGCGACAGCCCCGACACCTTCAGGTCGAACCCGAACCGCGTGTGGTTGATCACGACCCAGAACACGACGCCGACCAGGATCGCCAGCGGCAGCAGCCCGTAGACGTCGCCGGGCAGGTCGATGCCGATCGAGGACAGGAACCCGTTCAGGCCGCCGACCCGTCCCGACTCCGGGATCCGCGGCGTCGCGACGTTGTTGCTGCCCGGCCGGACCTCGGCGAGCCGCTTGTCGTTCAGCAGGTAGGCGATCAGCCCGGTCGCGATCGCGTTCAGCATGATCGTGGACAGCACCTCGCTGACCCCGCGGGTCACCTTCAGCACGCCCGCGATCGCCGCCCACAGCCCGCCGACCACCATCGCCGCGATGATCGTCAGCATCTGGCCGAACGGGGCGGGCAGCGCCAGCGCGCCGCCGAGCGCGGCGGCGAGGAACGCGGCGAGCCGGTACTGGCCGTCCACGCCGATGTTCAGCAGCGCCATCCGGAAGCCGATGGCCACGGCCACGGCCGACAGGTAGTAGCGGGTGGCGCGGTTGAGGATGTCGACGATCGAGTTCTCGGTGGTGCCGTAGTCGATCATGCTCTGGATCGAGCTGACCGGGTCGGCGCCGGTGATCCGCAGCAGGATCATCGTGATGCCGAGGGAGATCAGCAGCGCCAGCACCGGCGCGCCGATCTTCAGACCGAGGCCGCGCGGGCCGAGGCCGCGCAGCATCGCCTTCCACGACGGCACCGTCTCCGACTCCACCGGCCCGGAAGGCTCGGACGGCTTCGCGGCCGACGGCCCGGGCTCGGATGCGTCGCCCTTCCGCGGCGCGGGAACGTCGGCGGACTGCTTCCCGGCAGTGCCCCCAGGCCGCTCCGCGGCGGTGTCCTCGGGCTTCTTCACGGCGGGGGGCTCGCCGGGCGCGGGCTCTCCGCTCGGCGGTGCCGCGTCCGCGCCGTCCGCGGGCTCCTCGCCCGCCGGGTCCAGGTCCTTGCGCTCGTCGCTCATGCGGGCGCTCCGGCGCCGGTCATGGCGGAGCCGAGCTCCTCGGGGGTGACGGTCCGCGGATCGACCTCCGCGACCAACTCCCCCCGGAAGATCACGTGCAGGGTGTCGGACATACCGATGAGTTCCTCAAGATCGGCGCTGATCAGCAGCACGGCCAGCCCGTCCGCGCGGGCCTGCCGCAGGTGCTCCCAGATGGCGGCCTGGGCGCCGACGTCGATGCCGCGCGTCGGATGCGCCGCGATCAGCAGGCGCGGGTCGCCGGACATCTCCCGCCCGACGATGAGCTTCTGCTGGTTGCCGCCCGACAGTGCCGCGGCGGGCACGTCGATCCCCGGCGTCCGCACGTCGTAGGACTGGACGATCCGGGTGGTGTCGCGGCGTGCGCCGCGCCGGTCGACCCACGGGCCGCGCACGTTCGGGCGCTGGGTCTGGTGGCCCAGCATGCGGTTCTCCCAGAGAGTCCCCTCCAGGATGAGCCCGTGCCGGTGCCGGTCCTCGGGGATGTAGGCGATGCCGGCCTCGCGGCGCCGCCGCGTCGCCCAATGGGTGATGTCGTCGCCGCCGTAGCCGATGGTCCCGGCGTCGGCGCCCCGGATCCCCATGATCGCCTCGATGAGCTCGGTCTGCCCGTTGCCCTCGACGCCGGCCAGCCCGACGATCTCGCCGCGGCGGATGCGCAGCGACACGTTGTTCACGACCGGACGGCCCTCGGGGGTCAGGACGGTCAGCCCGGCGACGTCCAGCTGGACGTCCTCGGTGACGGTCGACTCGCGCAGCTCGGGGGTGGGCAGCTCGGACCCGACCATCAGCTCGGCCAGCCGCCGGGACGTCACCTCCCGCGGGTCGAGCCTGGTCGCGACCGTCGTGCCGCGCCGGATCACCGAGATCGAGTCGGCGACGGTCAGCACCTCGTCCAGCTTGTGGGAGATGAACAGCACGGTCAGGCCCTCGGCGCGCAGCTCCCGCAGGTTGCCGAACAGCTCCTCGACCTCGTGCGGGACGAGCACCGCGGTCGGCTCGTCGAGGATGAGCACGCGGGCGCCGCGGTAGAGCACCTTGAGGATCTCCACGCGCTGCCGCTCGCCGACGCCGAGCGTCTCGACCAGCACGTCCGGGTCGACGCGCAGCCCGTACGCCTGCGACATCTCCTTGATCTTCGCGCGGGCGGCGGCGAAGTCGATGCGGCCGCGCCGCCGGCCCTTGGCGCGGGGCTCGGCGCCGAGGATCACGTTCTCCAGGACGGTGAGGTTGTCGGCCAGCTTGAAGTGCTGGTGCACCATGCCGACGCCGCGGGCGATCGCGTCCGCCGGCGTCCGGAAGGAGACCTGCTCGCCGTCGACCTCGACGGTGCCCTCGTCCGGCCGCTGCATCCCGTAGAGGATCTTCATCAGCGTGGACTTGCCGGCGCCGTTCTCACCGCAGAGCGCGTGCACCTCGCCGCGCTCGATGGTGAGGTTGATGTCGCGGTTGGCCACCACTCCGGGGAACCGCTTGGTGATCGATGTCAGCCGCACGGCCGGCACCTGGTCAGGCACGAGTGCCCCTCCTCCTGCCTAGAACGTGAAGAAGACGTGGACCGGGGGACGTGCCGCCGCACCGGGCGCCACCCGTGGAGGGGGCGCCCGGTGCGCGGTTCCGGCCGGAAGAGAACCGGTCCTGCACGTCGCCGTACGGGAGAGATCCCCCGTGCCCTGGCCTAGGCGTCAGGCCTTGGTCGGAACCGTGATCTTGCCGCTGATGATGTCGGCCTTCAGCTCGTCCAGCTTGGCCTTGATGTCGTCGACGTGGCCGCCGGAGGTGGCGTAGCCGATGCCGTCGTTGCTGAGGTTGTACTGCTTGGTGCCGGCCTTGAAGGAGCCGTTGGCGACGCTCTCGACGAAGTCGTACACCGCGACGTCGACGTGCTTCTCCATGGAGGTGAGGATCTGGTCCTTCACCCCGGCGACCGCGGGCTGGTTGTACTGGTCGGAGTCGACGCCGATCGCCCACTTCTTGGCCGCGCCGACGGTCTTGATGACGCCGATGCCCGCGCCGCCCGCCGCGTGGTAGATCACGTCGGCGTTCTGGTCGAGCTGGCCCTTGGCCGCCTCGTTGCCGAGACCGGCGTCCTTGAAGCCGTTGAAGTTCGGGGGCTGCGTGAGGTACTTGGCCGGCAGCACCTTGATGCCCGGCTTGGCCTTCTTCGCGCCCGCCTGGTAGCCGGCGAAGAACTTGGTGATCAGCGGGACGTTGACGCCGCCGATGAACCCGATCGTGCCGGTCTTGGACTTCAGCGCGGCCGCGGCGCCGACCAGGTAGGACCCCTGCTCCTCGGAGAAGCAGGCCCCGCTGACATTCGCGCCCTCGACCTTGCACTGGTCGGCGTCGACGACGAGGAACTTGGTGTTCGGGAAGTCCTTGGCGACCTTGTTGATCGAGGTCGTGTAGGCGAAGCCGACGCCGATGATCGGGTTGTAGCCCTTGTTGGCCAGCAGCCGCAGGCGCGACTCCTTGTCGGCGTCGGGCTCGTCGGGCTTGGCGGAGATCTCCTCGGTCTTGACGTCGAGGTCCTTCTTGGCCTTGTCGAGGCCCGCGGCGGCCGAGTCGTTGAAGGACTGGTCACCGCGGCCGCCGATGTCGAAGGCGAGACCGATCTTGAGGGTCTTCTTGCCGTCTCCACCGCCGTCGCCGCTGTCGGCCTTCTTGCCACCGCACGCGGAAGCGCTGAGCGTCAGCGCCGCACCCGTCACGGTGACGAGCGTAATCTTCAGTCCTCGGCGCAAGGTAGCGCTCCTTCCGTCCCACCCACGGTCTGGCGACCCGGTCCGGTCACCGAAATCGATCGGACGCTACCTCGCGATTGACCGCAAACTTCCCGCTTGCACGGTTTCGCAACAGGTCCGTTACCAATGCGTAGGCATATCGCCACAGGTCAGCGCGGCCATGGGCGGCGCTGACCGGCACGCGGAGCCCTCGTGCGCGGGTACCCGGAGATCGGAAGGGGACGAGCCGCTTGATCACCCACGGTGATGACCGCAGCCCGACCGGCGGGGGCTAGGCCAGCGCGGCCCCCTCGACCGGCTCGGCGTCGCCGGGACGTCCGCCGTCCCACAGCGCGGTCAGCGCGGTGGCGCTCAGCACCTTCATGCCGACGGCGATGCACCGCTCGTCGACGTCGAAGTCGCCGCGGTGAAGGTCGTACTCGCCGGGCGAGCCCGGGGTGCGGACGCCGAGCCGGGCGAGGGCGCCCGGGATCGACTCCAGGTACCAGCCGAAGTCCTCGCCGCCGAGGCTCTGCGGGGTCGGCACGACGCCGTCCTCATCCATGACCTGGGCGGCGGCGTCGCGGAACATCTGCACGCTGGCCGCCTCGTTGACGGTCGGCGGGACGCCCCGGACGTACTCCAGCGACGCCTCCACGTCGTAGGCGGCGGCGACCGACTGGAGCAGCGCCTTCATCATCTCGGGAGCCCGGTGCCACGCCTCGTCGTCCAGGCAGCGGACGGTGCCCTCGGCGATCCCGTCGTCGGGGATGGCGTTGGCGACGGACCCGGCCGACACGCGCCCCCACACCAGCGACAGGCTGGAGCGCGGGTCGACGCGCCGCGACAGCGCGGACGGCAGCTCGGTGACGATCTTTGCGAGCGCGTAGACGAGGTCGGCGGTCAGGTGCGGCCGGGCGGTGTGCCCGCCGGGCCCGGTGACCTTCACGTAGACCTTGTCGCAGGCGGCGGTGATCGGACCGGTGCGCAGGCCGAGCTGGCCGACCTCGATGCGGGGGTCGCAGTGCAGCGCGAACGCGCGGTCGACGCCCGCGATGCCGCCCGCGGCCATCACGTCGAGCGCGCCGCCCGGCGTCTCCTCGGCGGGCTGGAACAGCAGCCGGACCCGGCCGGGCAGCAGCCCCGCCTCCGCCTGCTGGGCCAGGAACAGGCCCGCGCCCAGCACCATCGTGGTGTGGACGTCGTGGCCGCACGCGTGCGCGACGCCGGGGACGGTCGACCGGTAGGCGACGCCCTCCTTCTCGTCCTGGAGCGGGAGCGCGTCGATGTCGGCCCGCAGCGCCACGGTCGTGCCGTCGGCGGGGCCGATGTCGCAGAACAGCCCGGTGCCCTTCGGCAGGATCACCGGCTCCAGCCCGGCCGCGCGGAGCCGCTCGGCGAGCCTGCGGGTGGTGCGGTGCTCGGAGTAGCCGAGCTCGGGGTGCATGTGCAGGTCGCGGCGGAACGCGATCAGCTCCGCCTCGTGCGCGGCGAGGAACGCGTCGAGCTGCGGTTGCAGCACGGCCCCGCCGAGAACCGCCGGGACGCCGGCCACCGCGGGGACGCCGGCCACCGCGGGGACGCCGGTCGCCGCGTGGGCGCCGGCCGCCGCGGCGGAGGCGTCCTGCCGCCGCACGGCTCCCTCGGAGCCGAGAGCCTCGGGCACGCCGGGCGCCAGCCCGTTCGCGCCGGCGGCGCCGGAGGCGGCGCCCAGGTCCGCACGGCCCTCGGGACCGTCCGGCCCCGGGGCGGTGGGTGGTTCAAGGCCGGGCATCACCCCGGGTCCCGGATGTGTCATGTGCGCCCCCTGCGCGATGGCGGAGCCGAACGGCGCCCGCCGGGTGATGTTCTTGGAAACCGTGTCCTGCTCAGCGGCCGTGTCGTTCTTCGCGGCCGCGTCGTTCTCTGAAACCGTGTCGTCCTTCGAAGGATCGTCCGTCGAGGACAGGTCGTTCTTCGAGGGCGTCTCGTGCTTCGAAGCCGGGTCGTGCTTGGAGGCCGCGGCGTGCTCGGAAGCGGCGTCGCGCGCGGCGGGTGCGGTCGCGGGGTCGGTGCGCGCGGGGTCCCCGGTGCGGTCCGGTCCCTCAGGCTCCGGCATGTGCGACCTCCCCCAGTGTGACGAACCTGTCCTCCGCGAGCTCGGCGATCGCCGCGTCGACGACGTTCTCCAGGGTCCCGCCGGCGGCGCGGATCGCGCGCTGGCGCTCGTACGGGGCCCCGTACTCCAGCACCTCGCCGGCGACCTTGAGCTCCTCGGCGCAGCCGAGCCGGTCGGCGACCGGCTCCAGCTCCCTGATCAGCTCGTAGAGGTCGTCGCGGAGCGGAGCGGTGTTCCCAGTGTCGTCGGTGATGACGATCGCGTCGAGCCCGTACCTCGTGGCGCGCCACTTGTTGTCGCGCACCACCCAGGCGGCCGGCCGCGGCAGGGTGTACCCGCGGTCCAGCTGCTGCTCGAACAGCGTGACGAGGCTCTGGCACAGAGCGGCGGCCATGCCCACCTCACGCAGCGTGGGGATCCCGTCGAACATCCTGATCTCGACGGTGCCGAAGTCGGGATGCGGCCGGATGTCCCACCAGACCTCTTTGATGCTCCTTATCGTTCCGGAACGCATCAACGTGTCCATGTAATCCTCGAAGGCCGCCCAGTCGTCTAGAAGGTGGGGCGGCCCGGCCGTGGGCATCTGGCCGAACACGACCGCCCGGCAGGACGCGAGGCCGGTGTCGCTGCCGCTCCAGAACGGGCTGGAGGCGGTGAGCGCGAGGAAGTGCGGAAGGTAGGACGAGAGCGCGTTGACGATGGGGATGACCTTGGCGCCGTCGGAGATGCCGACGTGGACGTGAACGCCGAACGTCTGGATGCGCCGGGCCAGCCACTGCATCTCCTCGACGAGCTTCGCGTAGCGCCCCATGGGCGCCATCACGGCCTCCCGCCAGTCGCTGATCGGGTGGGTGCCCGTGCAGGCCAGCGCGAGGCCGCGGTCGGCCGCGGCGGCGCGCAGGGCGGCGAGGGTGCCGGAGAGGTCGGCCTTGGCCTCTCCCACGGTGTCGCTGATCCCGGTCACGACCTCGACCGTGGACTCCATCAGCTCGTGCCGGACGCGGGGGATGTCGCCGTCCTCGCTGAGCGACGGCAGGGCGGCGAGCACCTCGCGTGCGTCCTGCCGCAGGTGCCTGGTCTCCGCATCGACGAGTTGGATCTCCCACTCGACGCCCAGCGTCGCCCCGTGCGATGCGTTGAAGTCAATGGCCACGGCCAACCTCCGTCCACAATCCTTGCAGGTCGTTGCGTGGCACGTGGCGCAATTCAGCCAGCGGGTCCCTAAGCCTGGACAAACGCCGGTCCAGGTCACGTGTTCGTTCCATGATGGCGTCCGTGCCCGCCCCCTGCCGGGCGTCCTGCCCTTTGCGGATCAATTGACTCATGCGGACGGTCGCCGGCGGGCGGAGGTCCTACTTTTCGGTCATCGATCTTGGTGTGCGCACCACTAGATCGAACTAGTCAGCCCGTCCAAAATACCGTCGGCCCGTCTGAAAATCCTGTCGATGACGGATCGTAACCGATCCAAGGTGTCCCATATGTAACGTTATGGGACGGCTGTGTCGTACGTCCTGTCTGCAACTTGTGTCACATCCGTCGCGTCGGTCGCATCCGTCCCCCGCTTGCCGGTTTCGTGATCGGGTACCTCTTCGCCGGATAGGTCGCCTAGTCTTCGGGGGGAGTCATGGGCGTTGGGCGCCTGCGCGCCGGGAGCGATCGCGCTCCCACGGGATTGAGGAGCGTCGGGAGCTTGTCACGACAGCGACGAGGGCCGGCCGGCGTCCGCCGCGCCCTGACGGTCATCACCGTGCCGGTCACGGCCGCCTCGCTCGCGGCGGCCCCCGCCTTCGCGGCCGCCCCCGCCGGCGTCCCCGCCGGGCGGACGCCCGCCGAGGGACCGCTCGCCGCGGCGCCCACCGCGGCGCCGGCAGGCGAGACGGTCGGCGGGCCCCGGCTCGCGAGCCGGGGGATCATCGCGAACACGGCCCCGGGCGTCCCCGCCCCGCCGAAGATCAAGGCGGCCTCGTACCTGATCGCGGACGCCGACACCGGCCAGGTCCTCGCCGCCAAGGACCCGCACGGGCACTACCTGCCCGCCAGCACCCTCAAGACCCTCACCGCGCTGACGCTCGTCCCCAAACTGGACCCGAACCGGCTCGTCCGGCCGTCCCAGAAGGCGTGCGACACCGAGGGCACCAAGGTCGGCCTGACGCCGAAGATGCAGTACAAGGTCTCCGACCTGTTCCACGCGCTGCTGATGATGTCCGCCAACGACGCGGCGGTCACGCTGTCGGAGGCCGCCGGCGGGATGCGCAGGACCCTCGCCGACATGAACGCCGAGGCCAGGCGGATCAACGCGCGCGACACCCTCGCCGGGTCCCCGAACGGGCTGGACAAGGACCTCGGGCTCGACGTCCGGACGCAGCACACCTCGGCCTACGACCTCGCGCTCATCCTGCGCGAGGGCATGAAGAACCCCGAGTACCGCGCCTACATGCAGGCGATCGACTTCCAGTTCCCGGCGCCCCCGACGAAGAAGGAGCGCAAGAAGGGCAAGAAGGTCGGCGGGTACCCGATCCACACGCACAACCACATGCTCCCGGGCGAGCGGCTGGCCTACCCCGGGATGCTCGGCGGCAAGAACGGCTACACGATCGCCGCCCAGCAGACGTTCGTCGCCGAGGCGCGCCGCGGCGGCCACACGATCGTGATCTCGCTGATGCGGGCGGACATGCCGCCGTCGGCGTACGCGGCCAAGCTGCTGAACTGGGGCTTCGCCGCCCGCGGCAAGGTGCAGCCGGTGGGCACGCTCGTCCCGCCGGGCGACCTGGAGAAGACCCGCAAGGACGGCGGCTCGGGCGTGCTGCCCGACGCGCCCCTCGCCTCCGACGACTCCTCGCGCATGTGGCTGCTGGTCGGCGGCGGCGCGGTGGGCGCGCTGCTCGCGATCACGGCGCTGTTCGTGGTGCTGCGCCGCAGGCGGCGGCTGGAGGCGGCCCGCTACCGCAGCGGCCGGTAAAGCTTCTCCCACCCCTTCCCACGGCGCTGGCACCCTCGTGTCCGGGGGGCATACGCTCGCGGTGGCGCCGGTGATCTCGTCACCGCCGCGGGACGGCGGAACGGCGCCTCGGGGGAGGAAACGCGCCATGTCCGACTTGTACGTCCCCGTGCCCGGCGCACCCGCCCCCTCACCGGCACCGCCGGGCTTCGACGAGCATCCGAACGTGACGCTGCTGAAGGACGGCTACACGGCCTTCGCCAAGGGCGACATGGACCTCATCCGCGGGCTCCTGGCCGACGACGTCGTGCACCGCGTCCCGGGGCGCGGGCCCATCTGCGGCGAGTACCGGACACCCGAGGAGGTCCTGGGCTTCTACGTCCGGCTGTTCGAGCTGTCCGGCGGGACGTTCCGCGCCGAGCCCTACTCGATCATGGCCAACGACGAGTACGGCGCGGCCCTCGTGCAGACCTGCGCCGAGCGGCCCGGACAGGTCCTGGACGGCCGCTCGGTCGACCTGTTCCGCATCCGGGACGGGAAGATCACCGAGATCCGGACCCTGGCCGAGGACCAGTACGCCGACGACGCCTTCTGGTCCCGCACGACCGTCCCGTCCTGACGCCGCCGTCCTGACGCGGCCGTCCTGACGCGGCCGTGAGCTCCGCTACGCCTGGACCGGCTTCTGGGCCTGGACCGGCTTCTCGCCGGCGCGTTCCTGGAGCTCCTCGACCTCCGCGAGGTCGGCGCTGTTCTCCGGATTGGTGGCGTCCGCGGCGAGGATGACGCGGCGCGTCGCCGTCCAGGCGGCGACGAACAGCGCGAACCGGGTCGCGATGTTGATCCACACCATCAGCCCGACCAGCACGGCGAACGTGCCGTAGACGGGGTTCTGCGTCGTCCGCCCGATCAGGAACGCCGCGATCTGCTTGAGGATCTCGAAGCCGACCGCGCCGAACAGCGCGCCCCGGATGATCCGCCGCCAGGGCGCCCGGGTCCCCGACAGCCGCGAGAACAGCGCCAGGAAGACCACGGTGTCGAAGAAGATCGCGCAGGTCAGCGACAGCAGCCGCAGCCCGGTGCCGGCGCCGGGGACGTCCTCCAGCCCGAGCCACCCGAGGACGGTGTGGGTGGCGGACGTCGTGACCGTCGTGACCGCCATGCCGCAGACCAGGATCAGGCCGAGGAACGCCAGCACGGCGCCGTCCCACAGCCGCTTCAGGAAGAAGTTGCCGCCGCCGCCCGGCTCGTTGCCCCAGATGTCGCGCAGGGACTCGCGCAGCACCTGCACCCAGCCGATCCCGGTGACCAGCAGCGCGACCAGGCCGAGGACGCCGACGGCGGTCTTGGACTGGGCGATCTGCTCGACGTCCAGCTGGCCGGCGAGCCCCGGCAGCTGCGAGTTGATCGCCCGGACGAAGTAGTCGCGGGCCTCGTCGCTGACCCCGACGAGATAGCCGAGCAGCGCGTACGCCAGCGCCATCAGCGGGAAGAACGACAGGAACGCGTAGCTGGTGAGGGCGGCCGCGAGCCGGTCGCCGCGGCGCTCCTGGTACCGCTCGAACGCGCGCACCAGGTGGTCGAACCCCCGCGAGCGCTCCCGGGAACGGCGCAGCGCGGCCTTCCCGTCGCCGAACAGGGACTCGCTCCGCCGCTGGACCCTGCCGATCGCCTGCCGCATGCACGCAACGTACCCAACCGGGGCCACTCGATGCCGCAGACGGTAATCGATCGGTCAACGCAGCGTCTTCCACCGCATCACATGGGCAAAGCGCCGTCCGCCCCGGTTCACGCAGGCGGTGAGCCGCCTTGGGAACCACCCGGCGACGGGACGGCGCCGTCCCCGAAGATGAAGTCGCACTGCGGGCGCCACACGCCGTCCTCCCCGTGCTCGTACAGGGAGAAGCCCCACGCCTCGAAGTCGGCGCTGTAGCCGGCGAGCTCCTTGAACGCCTGGTCCATGACGCTGTCGGAGAGGTGGTGGGCGATGGTGACGTGCGGGTGGTACGGGAACGGCAGCGGCCGGGCGAGCGGCCCCGACAGGACCTTCGCCTGGACCCGCTCGCACCCGCCGATCCCCTCGGCGAGCGCCACGAACACGACCGGCGACACCGGCCGGAACGTTCCGCTGCCGCGCAGCCTGATCGGGAAGGGGGTCTCGGTGCTCGCGACGCCGCGCAGGTGCTCCTCGACGGCGTCGAGGTCGGACTCGCCGATCTCGGTCGGCGGCAGCAGCGTGATGTGCGCCGGGATCGAGTAGGCGAGCGGATCGCCGAACGAGGCGCGCCGGGCCTGGAGGAACGCGCCGTGCGGGTCGGGGATCGGGATGGCCACCCCGATCATGCGCGTGCCGCCGGCGGGGATCACGCCGCCGCCGGCGGAGGGCGCCTCCCCGGGGCCCTCCGCGGCGTCGGGAGCGGGACCGTCAGCGACCACGTCCCACGAATCCCACCCGTTCGCGCACGGTCTCCATCGTCGCGGTGGCGACCCTGGAGGCGCGCTCGGCGCCGAGGGCGAGCACCTGGTCGAGCCGCTCCTCGTCGTCCAGCAGCTTGAGCGTGCGCTCCCTGATCGGGGTGAACGTGTCGAGGACGACCTGTGCGAGGTCCTTCTTGAACTGCCCGTACCCGGAGCCCGCGTAGCGGGCCTCGAGGTCCGGGATCGAGGTCCCCTCCAGCGCGGAGAAG
The DNA here is from genome assembly GCF_040649235.1 of Spirillospora sp. NPDC049024. NCBI lineage: Bacteria > Bacillati > Actinomycetota > Actinomycetes > Streptosporangiales > Thermomonosporaceae > Spirillospora > Spirillospora sp. NPDC049024. The sequence goes on along the minus strand of NZ_JBEZFD010000012.1, from coordinate 198,523 downwards.
ATCCGCAGGAGGTTGGTGACGCCGGCCTTCTTCTCCTCGTCGTAGACGACCTCGGTGCCGGTGTCGGTGACCGCGCGCATGATCTTCTTGCGCATCGGGCCGGGCTCCTCCAGCACGTCGATGATGCCCTGCGGCGAGGACGCCGACTTGCTCATCTTGGCGTCCGGCTCCTGCAGGTCGGTGATCTTCGCGGCGCCCGCGGGGATGTGCGCCTCGGGCGGCACGAACGTCTCGCCGAAGCGGTGGTTGAACCGCTGCGCGAGGGTGCGGGTCAGCTCCAGGTGCTGCCGCTGGTCCTCGCCGACGGGGACGCGCAGCGCCCGGCCGGCCTCGACGGTGGGGTCGGGCGAGTAGAGCAGGATGTCGGCGGCCTGGAGGACCGGGTAGGTGAACAGGCCGACGGTCGTCCCGCTCGTGCCCTGCTTGGACGACTTGTCCTTGAACTGGGTCATCCGCTGGGCCTCGCCGAACCCGGTGAGGCAGCCGAGCACCCAGGCCAGTTCGGCGTGCTCGGGGACGTGGCTCTGCACGAACACCGTGGCGCGCTCGGGGTCGAGGCCCATCGCGAGGAGCTGGGCGACGGCGACCTTGGTGCGGCGGCGCAGCAGCGCGGGGTCGTGCTCGACGGTGATCGCGTGCAGGTCGACCACGCAGTAGAAGGCGTCATGGGTGTCCTGCATCGAGACCCACTGCCGGAGCGCCCCCAGGTAGTTGCCGAGGTGGAACGAGTCGGCGGTGGGCTGGATGCCGGACAGCACGCGCGGCGGTGCCGCGGCCGTTCCGGCGGACGCTTCGGGGCTGGGCGCTTCGGGCATGTGCACGGACCGATTCTCTCAGGTGTCACCGGAGGTTTCGCCGCCGGCGGCCTGCCGGGTGCCGGAGCCGGCGGCGGCGTCGCCGATCACCGTCCGCGGGGTCGCGGACGGCGTGCCGGGCGGCACCGGTAGGGCCTGCGGCGTCGCCCGCGGCATGACGCGCACGCGCGCCACCCGCCGGCCCTCCATCCGGGCCACCGCGAGCCGGCGCCCGCCGGCCTCCACCGAGTCGCCCTCGGCGGGCACCCGGCGCAGCACCGCCATGATGTGCCCGGCGACCGTCTCGTACGGCCCGGCCGGCAGCCGGATGCCGGTCTCTGCGGCGAAGTCGTCCAGGTTGAGCAGGCCGTCGACCTCGACCACCCCGCCGTGCAGGCGCCGTGCCTGCGCGTCCTGTACATCATATTCGTCGCGGATGTCACCGATGAGTTCCTCCACGAGGTCCTCCAGCGTGACGATGCCGGCGACGCCGCCGTACTCGTCCATGACGATCGCCAGGTGGCAGCCCTCGCGGCGCATCTCCGACAGCGCCGGGAGCACCCGCTTCGAGGCCGGCAGGAACTTCACCGGCCGCACCAGCTCCCCCACCGAACCCGCGCCTCGCACCCCCGGCAGGCGCCCCCCAGACGAAGCGCGCCCGTCACGCGAAGCCTGCCCGTCAGGCGGAGCAGATCCGCCCGGCGGAGCGAGCCCACCGGGCGGGCCGTGGCCGTCGGGCGGGGCGGGGGCGTCCGGGAGGGTGGGCAGGACGGGGGCCAGCAGGTCGCGGATGTGCACGAAGCCGATCACCTCGTCGTGCGAGTCGCGGCAGACGGGGAAGCGCGAGTGCGGGGTGGCCGCGGCGATCCGCGCGGCGGCGGTCAGCGGGAGCGAGGCGTCCAGGAACTCCACCTCGGTGCGCGGGACGAGGACCTCGCGCAGCGGCCGCTCCCCCGCCGCGAACACCTCCCCGATCAGCGCCCGCTCGTCGGCGGTGAGCTGGGTGTTCTGCGCCACCAGCGCCCGCATCCGCTCCGCGGTGATCTCCTCGCGGAGCGCGCCCGGGTCGCCGCCCGAGAGCCGCACGACGAGCTGGGTGGAACTCGACAGCAGCCACACCAGAGGGCGGGCGAGCGCGCCCGCGGGCCCCACGGGCGGCCGGGACGGCGTCCGGTCCATGGGTTCAGCCTTCCCCGTTCGGCGTTCCGGATAGCCTGGGCGGACCCCATAGCCTGGACGCACCAGCCTGGACGGCCCCCGCCGTCCGGATCGTCCCTGATAGTCGTGAACCAGCCGGAGTCTCGTCGTGGAGGTCCGTCAGTGAAGCTGCTCGTCACCGGAGGCGCCGGCTATGTCGGCAGCGTCGTCTCCGCTCTGCTCCTGGAGGCGGGGCACGAGGTCGTCGTGCTCGACGACCTGTCCACCGGACACGAGGACGCGGTGCCCGAGGGCGCCCGGCTGGTGCGCGGCACGATGCGCGACACGGCGGCGGAGGTGCTCGGCGGCGCCGGGTTCGACGCCGTGCTGCACTTCGCGGCCAAGTCGCTCGTCGGGGAGTCCGTGCAGAAGCCCGGCCTGTACTGGGACAAGAACCTCGGCGAGTCCCTCGCCCTGCTGGAGGCGATGCGCGTCGCGGGCGTCCCCCGCATCGTGTTCTCCTCGACCGCCGCGACCTACGGCGAGCCGGAGTCGACGCCGATCCTGGAGACCGACCCGACCCGTCCGACCAACCCCTACGGGGCGTCCAAGCTCGCGATCGACACGGCGCTCACCGAGTACGCGCGGCTGCACGGCATCGGCGGGGTGTCGCTGCGGTACTTCAACGTGGCCGGCGCCTACGGGCGGCTCGGCGAGCGGCACGCGGTCGAGACCCACCTCATCCCGAACGTGCTGAAGATCGCGCAGGGGAACGGCCAGACCGTGAAGATGTTCGGCGACGACTACCCGACGCCGGACGGCACCTGCGTCCGCGACTACATCCACGTGACCGACCTCGGCCGCGCCCACCTGCTCGCGCTGGAGGCCTGCGAGCCGGGAAGCCACGAGATCTTCAACCTGGGCAGCGGCACCGGCAGCTCCGTCCGCGAGGTCGTCGAGGTCTGCCGCGAGGTCACCGGCCGCGACATCCCGACCGAGGCGGCGCCGCGCCGCGCCGGCGACCCCGCCGTGCTGGTCGCCTCGTCGGAGAAGATCCAGACGCGGCTCGGGTGGAAGCCCGAGCGCGACCTGCGCACCATGGTCGACGACGCGTGGACGTTCCTGCGCTCCCGATGACCGAGACCCCGATGACCCAGACCCCGATGACCGAGACGCTGAGCGCGAGCTTCGCCGAGGCGTTCGGGCGGGCCCCCGAGGGCGTGTGGCGCGCCCCCGGACGGGTCAACCTGATCGGCGAGCACACCGACTACAACGACGGCTTCGTCCTGCCGTTCGCGCTTCCGCGCGGCGTCTCGGTCGCCGCCGCCCGCCGCGACGACGGCGTGGTGGAGGTGCGGTCGCTGCAGGCCGCCACCGCCGTCACCGCGCCCGTGGACGGCGGAACGGTCGCCTCCGAGCACTGGCCCGCCGACCGGCAGTGGGCCGCCTACCCGGTCGGCGTCGCGCGCGTGCTGCGCGAGCACGGGACGGGCGGCGCGTCCCTGCTGATCGACTCCGACCTCCCGCAGGGCGCGGGCCTCTCCTCGTCCGCGGCCCTGGAGTGCGCGACCGCGCTGGCCCTGTGCGACCTGCACGGCGTCGAGATCGACCGGCCCGCCCTGGCCCGGCTCGCGCAGCGCGCCGAGAACGAGCAGGTCGGCATGCCGTGCGGCCTCATGGACCAGTCGGCCTCGCTGCTGTGCACGCCCGGCCACGCGCTGATGCTCGACTGCCGCAGCGGGCTGTCGTCGCAGGTCCCGTTCGATCCGGCGGCCGCGGGCATGGTCCTGCTGGTGGTCGACACGCGGGCCTCGCACGCGCTGACCGGCGGCGACTACGGCCGCCGCCGCGCGGAGTGCGAGGAGGCCGCGTCCCTCCTCGGCGTGGACGCCCTGCGCGACGTCAAGGACCTCGCCGCCGCCCTCGCGTCGCTGCGCGACCCCGTCCTGCGCCGCCGCGTCCAGCACGTCGTGACCGAGAACCACCGCGTCGAGGCCGCCGTGGGGCTGCTGCGCGCCGGGGCCCTCCCGGAGCTCGGCGCCATGCTGAACGCCTCGCACCTGTCCCTGCGCGACCAGTTCGAGATCTCCTGGCCCGAGGCCGACGCCACCGTCGACGCCGCGCTGCGCGCGGGCGCCCGGGGCGGCCGCATGGTGGGCGGCGGCTTCGGCGGCTCCGTCATCGTCCTCGCCCCCGCCGCACGGGCCCCGAAGGTCCGCGACGCGATCACCGACGCCTACACCAGGCGCGGCTGGACGCCCCCCGACTTCCTGGAGGCCATCCCTTCCCAGGGCGCCCACCGCGTCGCCTGACCAGGCGCCTGGCCAAGGAGCCTGACCAGGCGCCTGGCCAAGGAGCCTGACCAGGCGCCTGACCAAGGAGCCCGACCGGGCAGCCGGGGCCCTGCTACTCGATGGCCGCCTTGATGTCGTTGTGGAGGCGGGTGGCCTCTTCGGCGGCGTCGGTCTCGTCGAGGGTCGTGAAGCCGTCCGCGGCGGCGGAGGCGTGGGCGGCGGCCTCGGGCAGGCGGCCCACCTGGGCGAGGAGGCGGGCCTGGTCGAAGGAGACGAGGGCGGTCTCCCAGACGCGGGCGGGCTCGTTGTCCGGCGGCAGCCCGGCCAGGGCCGCACGGGCCGTCTCCATGGCGGTGACGGCCTCCTCGCGGTCGCCGCTCCACAGCAGGCACATCGCGGCGCGGCGGCGCGTCCGGACCAGCCCGTAGGGGTCGCCCGCCTTCTCGCAGGCCTCGGCGGCCTCGGCGAACCGGGCGGCGGCCAGGGCGTCCTTGTCGAGGGCGGACAGGACGCCCGCGGCCTCCTCCAGGAAGTGCGCGGCGGCGTCGGGGCGGCCGTCCCGCGCGGCCTCCTCGGCGAGGTCGGCGAACGTCGCGGCGGCGTCCTCCTCGCCCATCTCCTTCTGCGCGTGCGCGAGGATCAGGCGGCAGTTCCAGGCGCTCTCGCCGTCCAGGCCGGGCAGCGCCTCCTCGGCCACCTCGGCGGCCTCCAGGTGGCGGCCCGTGCGCAGGTACGCGTTGGCGAGGTCCGTGCGGATGTGGACGGCCTGCTCGTGCATGCCCTCGGCCGTCCAGGCCGCGATGGCCTCCACGAGGTCGGCGACGGCGTCCGCGGGGCGGTCGGCGGCGAGGAAGGTCAGGCCGCGGTCGGTGTGCACGGCCGCGCGCAGCGGCGAGGGGCCGCGCAGGACGGCGAGCGCCTCGTCGAACAGGGCGAACGCCTCCTCGTCCGGCCCGCCCTCCCGCCGGGCCAGGACGCCGGCGAGCGCCAGGGCGGGCGCGGCGAGCGTCTCCGGCCGGTCCGAGGCGCGCGACGCCTCAAGGGAGCGGCGCAGCGCCTCCTCCGCGGCCTCGGTGTCACCGGTCCGCAGAAGCACCTGCCCCCGCTGGAACCACAGTTCTCCGGCGAACTCCGGCGCGTCGTCGAGGTCGACCCTGTCGAGCGTGGCGAGGGCCTCGGCCGGGCGCTCGAACCTGACCTGCACGGTGGCGAGGCGGAGCAGCGCGACCTGGGCGTCGCCCGCCTCCCCCGGGTGCGCGGCGAGGTGCTCGGCCGACGCGATCACCTGCTCCAGGCCGCCCTCGTCGCCGAGGTCGACGCGGGCGGCGCCGAGGCGGCCGAGCACGCGGTGCCGGCCCGTCTCGTCGCCCAGCCCGGCGTAGAGCCGGGCCGCTTCCTCCCAGCACTCGACCGCGTCCTGGACGTTCCCGTCGATGGCGAATTCGACGCCCCGGCCGTCGATGCGGCGGGCCCTCTGGAGGGGCGTCGGCTCGGTGGTCTCGGCGACGGCGTCGAACCGCCGGTAGGCCGCCAGCATGCCGGGCAGGTCCTCCTCCCGGCGGCACCGGTCCACCCGTTCGAGCAGCTCGTCGAGATCGTCCACCGACGCGAGGTCGGAGACGTCCTCGGAAGAGGCGGAGCCGTCCCGCGGCTCGGGCACGGCGTCGCTCCGCGGCTCGGGGGCGGCGTCGCTCCGCGGCTCGGAGGCGGGGTCGGTCCGCCGCGCGGGGGCGGGGACGGGACGGCGGTGGTGGGGGGCCAGCGGCAGGAAGTCGACGACCGGCTCGGCCGCCAGCGTGGCCCGCACCTCGTCGCCCTGGTGGGACGTGCCGTTGCGGGCGTCGAACCGGTCCGCCAGCGCCGTCGCGCGTTCGGCCAGCTCGGCGCGGAGCTCGGGCACGGGCACGTCCGCGGCCGGGCGGTCGCCCACCGCCGGGCGGCGGACGGTCGCGGCGCCGTGGCCGGCCGCCTCGACCCGCCCCAGCACGAGGGCCGCCGCGGCGGAGAAGTTCATGTCGGCGTGCGTGGACGGGGCCCGGTCGAGCCATCCGATGTGCCGCTGGAGGATCTCCAGGCCGCGCGCCTCGTTGCCGGTGACCGCGCAGAACTCCAGGTGGTCGGCGATGTCGCCGAGGTCGGCGAGGCGGGCCCGGTGCACCCGGTAGGCGCGGCGGTGCGCGTCGGCGGCCTTCTCCAGGCGGCCCGTGCGCAGGTAGACCGGCAGCATCGCCGTCCGGATCGACTGCGGCTGCTCGTTGCAGCGCAGCTGCGCGCTCAGCACGGGCGCGGCGATCTGGAACGCCTCCTTGTGCCGCCCGGCCTCGACCAGGTGGCGGACCATTCCGGTCGGGTCGCAGCCCTCGCAGTCGGACAGCTCGTCGCGCTCGGCCGTGCGCCACTTCACGAACCACTCGTCGGCCGAACCGTCGCCGATGTGCCGCGCCACCACGTTGCGGTAGTGGTACACCGCCTGGAGGCTGTGGCCGCCCGTCTTGTAGCGGCGCTCCATGTCGTCCAGGACGGCGAAGGCGCGGTCCAGCGGGATCTCCGGGAACAGGGTCAGGGAGCTGACCGCCGCCTTCATCTGCCACAGCAGGTTGTGCGTCTCGTCGAACCGGACGGGGTCGCGGTCGTGGTCGGCCAGCGTGCGGCCGAACGTCGCGAACGCCTTCGCGGGCTCGCCGCCGTACCGGTAGGCGTCGGTCAGCCTGATCCGCACGTGGAACGCCAGCACCTCGTCGCCGGCCGCCTCCGCGCGGCGCAGCGCGTCCTCGACCAGGACGGTGCGGGCCTCCCCGTAGGGCAGCTCCTGCGACCGCGCCATGAGCGCATAGACGTCCTCAGTGCTCATCGGGACCTTCCGGGGAGTGGACGGCCCACTCCAGCAGGCCGATGAAGGAACGGTTCAGGACCGCCGTGTCGGCGGGACGCAGCGGATGGTGGCCGAGCAGCAGCGCCTGCCCGTACAGGGCCTGGACCGCGGGCTCGACCGGCCCGCCGTCGCCGAGCGCCGTGACGCGCCGCGCCAGCGGGTTGCGGTGGTTCAGCACGAGCTGGGGGCGGTCGATGCCGGCGGAGGCGTTGACCGCGCCGAGCACGTCCGCCCACAGCTCGCCCGCCTCCTCCTTCGCGCGCTCCAGCTCCTCGCGGAACTGCGCGTCCCGGCTCGTCAGGTACAGCGCGGGCAGCGACGCGGGATCGAAGTCGCGGACGACCACCTCGCAGCCGAGCCGCTCCACCGCCCGCTGCGCCGCCGCGAGGAAGGGCCGCAGCGCCAGCTCGGTCGCCGGGTCGAGGACGCCGAACGTGGTGGTCAGCTCCGCCGCGTCCAGCCGGGTGAGCCGGATGTCGGGGTCCAGGTCGGGCAGCCGCTCGATGATCTCGGTGTCGTGGACGTAGCCGCCGTTGACCAGGCCCACGCCCTGGGCGCCCGCGACCGCCGACAGCCGCCGGAACTCGTCCACGCTCGCGGTGAAGCGGCCGTCCGGGTGGCGGCGGCGGAACTCGTGCAGAGTCATCGGCCCGGAGGACGTCTCGTACTCCAGCCACCGGTCGACTATCCGCAGCATGTCGTCGTCGTGCAGGGCCATCGCCTTGACGCCGAGCTGGTGCAGCCGCAGGAACGCCCGCAGCCGCGCCGGGTCGGTCTCGGCGAGCTTCACCAGCCACTGCCGCAGCACCTCGCCGAGGCCGTGCCGCGTCGACTCCAGCAGCTCGTCCTCGTAGAGGGCCTCGCGGCTCGCGGTCGGGCGCAGCTCCCCCGCGTCCACGACGCAGCGCGCGAAGAACGCCCAGTCGGGCAGGAGGCCCTCGACGTGCTCGGCCAGCAGCATCCGCTTCAGGTAGACGCGGTGCGCGGAGCGCGCGGACGGCGCCACCGGCTCGGGCAGGACGAACGCGACGCCCGTCAGCCCCGCCTCCGGCACGTCGAGATCGACCACGTCGAACGGGGTGTACCCGTAGACGTCCTCGCAGTAGCGGTCCAGCGCCCGCCTGCGGTCGGCGGGGTCGCGGTAGGACGCGCGCCACGGGGGCCCGTCGCCGGTGACGGCGACGCCGTCCACGACCAGCTCGACCGGCAGGAGCGACCCGTACGTGGCGGCCAGCTCGGCGACGACCGGCGGGCTCAGCAGCTCCGCCGACCCCGGCCGGGCCCGCAGCGTCACCGTCGTGCCCGGCTCGTCCCGCTCGCCTGGTTCGACCTGGTAGCTGCCCTCGGAGCGCCCCGTCCACCGGACCGCGCCGCCGCCGCGCGCGGACCGCGTCACGACCTCGATCTCGTCCGCGACGAGGAACGCCGACAGCAGCCCGATCCCGAACTGGCCGAGGAAGTCGTGGCGCGCGAACCCGAGCTCGTCCCGCTTGGACGACCGCCCGATCGTCGCCAGCAGCGTGTGGACCTCGTCCTCGGTCAGGCCGACGCCGTCGTCGTGCACGCGCAGCACGCCGCCGCCCGTCTCGATCTCGACGCGGCCCCCCGCGCCGCGCGCCGTGATCGCGTCCACCGCGTTCTGCAGCAGCTCCCGCAGATAGACCCGCGGGCTGGCGTAGAGATGGCGGCTCAGCAGATCCACCACGCCCCGCAGATCCACCTGGAACGCCTGTTCGGCCACCGGCACGCCTCCCCCGATCACTTTCCGAGCGATCACACCCTAGCGACCGATACCGACGCCTTCAGATCATTTGCACCCGCCGCCGCCCGCTGAGCACACCGACCCACGGAGGACGCGCCCCGGGGCGCACACCCCTCCCTTTCCCCTTGCGCCCGCGGTCCGGCTTGGCGGGTGCGCGTGGGACGAGCCCCGGGCCTGGGCGGTCCGGGGCTCGTCCGTGAAGCGGATGAAGCAGAGGGAGCGGGTCAGATGAGGCCGAGCTTGCGGACGGCGTCGCGCTCCTCCGACAGCTCGTTCACCGAGGCGTCGATCCGGGCGCGGGAGAAGTCGTCGATCTCCAGGCCCTGGACGATCTCCCACTCGCCGTCCTTGGTGGTGACCGGGAAGGACGAGATCAGGCCCTCCGGGACGCCGTAGGAGCCGTCCGACACGACCGCCATGGACGTCCAGTTGCCGTCGGCGGTGCCGTTCACCCAGGTGTGCACGTGGTCGATCGCGGCGGACGCGGCCGACGCCGCCGACGACGCGCCCCGCGCCTCGATGATCGCGGCGCCGCGCTTGGCGACGGTCGGGATGAAGTCGTTCTCCAGCCAGTTCTGGTCGTTCACCGTCTCGGCGGCGTTCTTGCCGGCGATCTCGGCGTGGAACAGGTCCGGGTACTGCGTGGCGGAGTGGTTGCCCCAGATCGTCATCTTCCGGATGTCGGCGACCGAGACGCCCGCCTTCTTCGACAGCTGCGCCAGCGCGCGGTTGTGGTCGAGGCGCGTCATCGCGGTGAACCGCTCGGCCGGGACGTCCGGGGCGTGCTGCTGCGCGATCAGCGCGTTGGTGTTCGCGGGGTTGCCGACCACCAGGACCTTGACGTCGTCGGCGGCGCCGGCGTTGATCGCCTCGCCCTGCGGCTTGAAGATGCCGCCGTTGGCCTCCAGCAGGTCGCCGCGCTCCATGCCCTTCGTGCGCGGGCGGGCGCCGACCAGCAGCGCGACGTTCGTCCCCTCGAAGGCGCGCCCGGCGTCGTCGAAGATGTCGATGCCGGACAGCAGCGGGAACGCGCAGTCGTCCAGTTCCATCGCGGTGCCCTCGGCGGCCTTCACCGCCTGCGGAATCTCCAGCAGGCGCAGGCGTACGGGCACGTCCGCGCCGAGGAGGTGCCCGGACGCGATGCGGAACAGCAGCGCGTAGCCGATCTGGCCCGCGGCGCCGGTAACGGTAACGGTGACTGGGGTGCGAGTCATGCGTCCTTCTCCTGCTGTGACCTGACGGGGCTCAGGCGGCCATCCTTGGGAACCCGACCGCCCGAGAGGCCGCCCGCATGCGCCGGCTGGCGCGGGTTCTCTCGCCGTCGAGATAGTTGCGGTGCCAGGCTATCGCGCACGTCCTACCCGCGACCGTCCAGGTGCACCTCCCGGCATGCCACAGGGGCCCCGAACAGGCGGAACGCCGTCCGGAAAGGCTGGATGCGGTCCCGGGAAGGCGGAAGGCCGCCCCGGACGGATCCGGGACGGCCCTCGACCGCCTGCGCGAAGTCGACCGCCTGCGCAGGTCGACTCCGCTGGGGAGGCTCGATCAGGAGTTGATCTTCTTCTGGAGGTTGGTGTCGAGCGCCTCCAGGAAGCCCTGCGTGGTCAGCCAGGGGGTCTCGCCGCCGACGAGCAGGGCGAGGTCCTTGGTCATCTGGCCGCTCTCGACGGTCTCGATGCAGACCTGCTCCAGCTTGCGGGCGAAGTCGATGACCTCGGGCTGGCCGTCGAGCTTGCCGCGGTGCTCCAGCCCGCGCGTCCAGGCGAAGATCGACGCGATCGGGTTGGTCGACGTCGGCTTGCCCTGCTGGTGCTGCCGGTAGTGCCGGGTCACCGTGCCGTGCGCGGCCTCCGCCTCGACGGTCCTGCCGTCCGGGGTCATGAGGACCGAGGTCATGAGGCCGAGGGAGCCGAAGCCCTGCGCGAGGGTGTCGGACTGGACGTCGCCGTCGTAGTTCTTGGCGGCCCAGACGAACCCGCCCTCCCACTTGAGCGCCGCGGCGACCATGTCGTCGATGAGGCGGTGCTCGTAGGTGAGGCCCTTGGACTCGAACTCGGCCTTGAACTCGGTCTCGTAGATCTCCTGGAAGAGGTCCTTGAACCGGCCGTCGTAGGCCTTGAGGATCGTGTTCTTCGTCGACATGTACAGCGGCATCTCGCGGTTGAGCGCGTACCGCATGCTCGTCCGGGCGAAGTCGCGGATCGAGTCGTCGAAGTTGTACATGCCCATGGCCACGCCGCCGCCGGGGAAGTTCGCGATCTCGAACTCCATCGGCTCACCCTCGTTCTCGGGGGTGTAGGTGATCGTCACCTTGCCGGGGCCGGGCACGACGAAGTCGGTGGCCTTGTACTGGTCGCCGTGGGCGTGGCGGCCGATGATGATCGGCTTCGTCCAACCGGGGACCAGGCGGGGGATGTTGGAGACAACGATCGGCTCGCGGAAGATCACGCCGCCCAGGATGTTGCGGATCGTCCCGTTCGGGGACCGCCACATCTTCTTCAGGCCGAACTCCTCGACGCGTGCCTCGTCGGGGGTGATGGTCGCGCACTTGACGCCCACGCCGTGCTCCAGGATGGCGTTGGCGGCGTCGACGGTGACCTGGTCGTCCGTGGCGTCACGGTGCTCGATCCCCAGGTCGTAGTACTTCAGGTCCACATCGAGGTAGGGCAGGATCAACTGGTCCTTGATGAATTTCCAGATGATCCGCGTCATTTCGTCGCCGTCGAGTTCGACGACCGGGCCCGCTACTTTGATCTTGGGCATGCTTGTGCTGTCCCTTTCCTACACCTGGCCAGCAGTCCTTGTAAGGCTCAACTGGCTAGGCTAGCCGAGGCGGTCATGAGGTCTAGACCTGGCCTTGCCACGGCGACCCCCGCCCTCGCCCCCACCTGCGCGGACGCGCTAGCCCGGCGGCCCTTCACCCGTCCGGGAGGAGCGCCCGGCGAGGAGGAGCCGCACACCGCGCACCAGCATCGTGAGGGCGATCAGGACGCCGAACGCCCCGGCGAGCACGAGCCCGGTCTTGTTCATCGGCGGGACGCTCAGCGAGACGAACGCGACCATCTCGCCGAGGATCACGAGCGTCCAGCAGTCGACCGACCGGCTGCGGACGGCGAGCGGGCCGAGCTGCGACTCGGGCAGCAGCAGCCGGGCGAGCGCGCCGATGAGCAGCGCGGCGGCCATCAGGCCCGAGCCCTTGCGGAAGTAGTTGAACGCGCACAGCGTGAGTCCCGCGCCGACGCCGCTGAGCACGAGGAGGTACGGCAGCCGCGCGAGCCAGTGCGGGGCGGCGCCCCTCCGACGCGGCGCCTTGCGCCTGCGCCGATGCACCTGGGTGCTCATGGCCCTCACGGTATAGGCATTCGGGTCCCGGCACGACATCGCGCACCCGCCGTCGCGCGCCACCGCCGGAATGCGGATGGGTCCTATGTGCTCCAGGTGATGGCCGAGAGCCCGCAATCCCTTGCGCCACCGGTCCTACTCGCCAGTAGGAGGGTGTGACGGCACGGCGCCCGGGTAACCCGGCAGACAGGGGTCGCTAACTAGCTGGGAGGACTGCCGTGGAGGGGCCGTTCATGCGGATCGAGGACAGCGGGCTGGTGATGCCGCTGCGCCCCGACGTGACGACGGTCGGGAGAGGGAGAGGAGTGGACATCCGCCTCGACGACCCGAGTGTGTCCCGATTGCACGCAGAGATCGTCCGACGTGGCCCGTACGTCTACGTGGTGGACATGGGCCTGTCCCGCAACGGGACGCGCGTCAACGGCCGGCCGATCGCACGCCGTGTACTGGAGGACGGTGACGTCGTGAGCTTCGGCACGGCGCGCTGCCGGTTGGGGGGCATCCCCCGTGAGGAGGTCGACCCGGACGTCGAACTGCGGCGCGCCGTCGCACCCGAGCTCACCCGCCGCGAGGTCGACGTGCTGACCTCGCTGTGCCGGCCCGCCCTGTCCGACGAGGCGTTCGTGGCTCCGGCCACCGCACGCGACATCGCCGGCGAGCTGGTCGTCACCGAGGCCGCGGTCAAGCAGCATCTGCTGCGCCTCTATCAGAAGTTCCGGATCCCCGAGGGCGCGAACCGGCGCACTCGGCTCGCCAACGAGGTCATCGCGATGGGCCTCGTCCGACCGCTGCCACCGGTGCACGTCCCCCAGCAGGGACGTCCGCCGATGGACGGGCGCGTCCCCGGGGTGCGCGGCACCACCGAGACGCGCCGGCCGGGCACGACGGGCCACACCCATGCGCCGGGCCGTCCGGCGCACAGCACGGCCGCGGGACGGAGGGCCAGCTGATGTGAGACCTGCGGTCGCCCTCCCCGGCAGCGCAAACCAGAGGGCGATCGCTGAGCCCCCCATAAGGCCGCGTATGTGACGGCGCGGCCAGGGCTGCGTGAGCGGGGGCCGCCACCTGGTGCTGGGTGGCGGCCCCCGCGGCGCGTCGTCTCGGGACGGCGGTCGGTCAGCGGGTCTGCTCGGCGGCCTCGACGACGTTCGCGAGCAGCATCGCGCGGGTCATCGGGCCGACGCCGCCGGGGTTGGGCGCGACCCAGCCCGCGACTTCGCGGACGTCTGCGGCGACGTCGCCGGCGAGCTTGCCGTCCACCCGGGAGACGCCCACGTCGAGGACGGCGGCGCCGGGCTTGACCATGTCGGCGGTGATGAGGCCGGGAACGCCCGCGGCGGCGACGACGATGTCGGCCTTGCGGGTGTGCTCGGCGAGGTCGCGGGTCGCGGTGTGGCAGAGGGTGACGGTCGCGTTCTCGCTGCGGCGGGTCAGCAGCAGGCCGAGGGAGCGTCCGACGGTGATGCCGCGGCCGACGACCGTGACCTCGGCGCCCCTCAGCGGGACGTCGAAGCGGCGCAGCAGCTCGACGATGCCCTTCGGCGTGCACGGCAGCGGGCCCGGCTGCATCAGGACGAGCCGGCCGAGGTTCGTCGGGTGCAGGCCGTCGGCGTCCTTGGCGGGGTCGATGCGCTCCAGCACGCGCTGCTCGTCCAGGCCCTTCGGGAGCGGCAGCTGGACGATGTAGCCGGTGCAGGCGGGGTCGGCGTTCAGCTCGGCGACGGCGCGCTCCACCTCGTCCTGGGACGCGGTGGCGGGCAGGTCGCGGCGGATGCTCTCGATGCCGACCTCGGCGCAGTCGCGGTGCTTCATGTTCACGTAGGAGTGGCTGCCGGGGTCGTCGCCGACCAGGACGGTGCCGAGCCCGACGGACACGCCGCGGTCGCGGAGCGCCTCGACGCGGACCTTGAGGTTCGAGCGGATCTCGGCGGCCGTGGCCTTGCCGTCCAGAATCTGTGCCGTCATGCGTTCCTCCGCGTGGATGTCGGCCGGGACCGGGCCCCGGGCGCAATGCCCGGCCGGAAGGGGTCCCGTCCACCCAGGCGCGCGGTGTCCGGACTGTCGTTCGCTCCCCGGTGGTGATCCACCTTGACCGCGCCAGTCGCGTAGGAACCCATGCTAACCGGCCGCCCGCGAACGGCCGCCCAGGGACTTCCCGGGGAGCGCCCGCGCGAGTGGCTTGCGGATAACGGCGCCAAGTGGCTCTGCCGGAGTCCGCCCCCGGGCTCCTAGCGTGCTCGGCATGAGCGACGAACGGTTGAGCGGCGCATGGTTCGAGCGACCCGTCCTGACCGGGCGGTACGTGCGGCTGGAGCCGCTGGCCGCCGAGCACTCCGGCGGCCTGTTCGAGGCGTCCAAGGACCCCGGACTGTGGACCTGGATGAACGAGCGTCAGCCGGCGAGCGCCGCGGACATGCGCGCACTGGTCGACACGGCGCTGGCGGCCTGCGAGCGCGGGCTGCGCCTGCCCTGGGTCCAGATCGACGCGGTGACCGGCGAGGTCGCCGGGATGACCTCCTACTACGAGATCTCCCCGTCCCACCGCGGCCTGTGCATCGGCCACACCTGGCTCGGGGCGCGGTGGCACCGGACGGGCCTCAACACCGAGGCGAAACTGCTCCTGATGGGCCGCGCGTTCGGCGACCTGGGGGCGATCCGGGTCGGGTGGCACACGCACGTCCGCAACGAGCGGTCGCGTGCGGCGATCGAGCGGCTCGGGGCGTCGTTCGAGGGCGTCCACCGCAAGCACCGGATCCGCGCGGACGGCTCGATCCGCGACACCGCCGCCTACGCGATGACGGACGACGAGTGGCCCGCCGCCGAGCGGGCCCTGCGGGCGAGACTGCGCTGAGGGACGCGCGGCCCCGGCCGCCCCTCACATGCGCTCGGCCCTTCGAGCGGTCAGGGCTCGGAGCGCTCAGTCCTCGGAGCGCTGGCGCCAGCCGATGACGCGGTCGGTGCCGTGCCAGCCGAACTGGGCGGCGAGCACCGCGGCCAGGAACGCGGCCACGATCCCGATCACCTGCCGGGACTCCATCAGCAGCGAGTCGGCCTGGTAGACGACGCCGAGCATCAGGGACATCAGGAAATCCATCCCGCCTCCAACACGGAACGCCCGCGCCGGGGTCAAGGGAGGGTCAAGGGGGGCGCGGCAGTGCGAGGCTACCCGCCCGGCGCCGGTGCGCGGTCCCGCATCGAAAAATAGGTCGCAAACGGACAACCTCGTTGAACAGCGACGGGACGGGCGCCGGGGCTGACCCGCCGCTGGGGAGCCGAGGACGCGGCGTCCCGCGGCCGCGCGGGACGAGAGGGCTTCGGACATGCCGGCGGGGGCGGTCCCCGGCCGTGGATCACGAGCCGGGGGCCGCCCCCGCGTCCGCAGTACGGCGCGCCCGCAGGAGCGGCGCGCCTGGCGAGCCGTCAGTGGAAGAAGTGCCTGACGCCGGTGAAGTAGAGGGTGATGCCCGCCTTCTCCGCCGCGGCGATCACCTTGTCGTCGTTGACGGACCCGCCCGGCTCGACGATCGCGCGGACGCCCGCCTCGGCCAGCACCTCCAGGCCGTCCGGGAAGGGGAAGAACGCGTCGGACGCGCCCACGGACGACGCGGCGCGCTCCTGCCCGGCCCGCGCGACGGCGAGCTTGGCGGAGTCGACCCGGTTGACCTGGCCCATGCCGACGCCCACGGTGGCGCCGTCCGCGGCCAGCAGGATCGCGTTGGACTTCACCGAGCGGATGGCCCGCCAGGCGAAGACCAGGTCGCGCAGGGTCGCCTCGTCCGCGGCGGCGCCGGTCTTCAGCTCCCAGGCGGACGGGTCGTCGCCGTCGGCGTCCACGCGGTCGACGCCCTGCAGCAGCATGCCGCCGTCGATGCGCCGGTACTCGGTGTCGCCCACAGGGGCGTCCGGGCAGACCAGCAGGCGGATGTTCTTGAACCGGTCCTTGAGGACCGTCACGGCCTCGTCCTCGAAGGACGGGGCGACCAGCACCTCGGCGAAGCTCTCGGTGACCTGGCGGGCCATGTCCGCGGTGACCGGCCGGTTCGCCGCGATCACCCCGCCGTAGGCCGACACCGGGTCGCAGGCGTGCGCCTTGCGGTGCGCCTCGGCGATGTCCGCGCCGACCGCGATGCCGCACGGGTTGGCGTGCTTGATGATCGCGACGCACGGCTCGGTGAAGTCGTAGGCGGCGCGGCGCGCGGCGTCGGTGTCGACGTAGTTGTTGTAGGACATCTCCTTGCCGTAGAGCTGCTCGGCCCCCGCGAGGCCCGTCTCGCCCGGCGAGCGGTACAGGGCGGCCCGCTGGTGCGGGTTCTCGCCGTACCGCAGGGTGTTCGAGCGCTCCCACGTGGCGCCGAGGAAGTCGGGCCACCGCGTCTCGGCGGCGGTCTCGTCGGGCGCGTAGGCGCTCGCGAACCAGGAGGCCACGGCCACGTCGTAGGACGCGGTGTGCGCGAACGCCCGCGCGGCGAGGCGGCGGCGCTCGTCCAGGGTGAACCCGCCGGCCCGCACGGCGTCCAGGACCGTCCCGTAGCCGGACGGGTCCACCACGACGGAGACGCTCGCGTGGTTCTTCGCGGCGGCGCGGACCATCGTGGGGCCGCCGATGTCGATCTGCTCGACGCACTCGTCCGGCGTCGCGCCCGAGTCCACCGTGTCGGCGAACGGGTACAGGTTCGCGACCACCAGGTCGAACGGCTCCACGGCCAGGTCGTCGAGCTGCTGGAGGTGGTCCTCCTTGCGCCGGTCGGCGAGCAGGCCCGCGTGCACCTTCGGGTGCAGGGTCTTGACCCGCCCGTCCAGGCACTCGGGGAACCCGGTGAGCTTCTCCACCTTCATCACCGGGACGCCGGCCGCGGAGATCCGGCCCGCCGTCGACCCGGTCGAGACGATCTCCACTCCCGCCTCGTGCAGGCCGCGGGCCAGCTCCTCCAGCCTGGACTTGTCGTACACGCTGATCAGCGCGCGCTTAATCGCCACCCGACTCACCGGCCGAGCTCCCCTCTTGATCGGACGAACCCCTGTCAGACGAACCGCTGTCAACCGAACAGCTGTCAGACGAACCGCTGCCGGACGAGGCAGTGGCGGGCGAAGCGCCGTCGGGCGCGTCCCCGCAGGTCCTGCACTTCATCGAGACCCGCCTGCCCCGCGCGGTCCATCCGTCGCGGGCCAGCCGTCCGACGACGTCGACGAGGAGGCGGCGCTCCACCTGCTTGATCCGCTCGTGCAGGGAGTCTTCGTCGTCATGCCAGCCCACGGGAACGGTCTCCTGGGCGATGACGGGTCCGGTGTCCACGCCTTCGTCGACGAAGTGAACCGTACAGCCCGTGACCTTCACCCCGTAC
Organism: Spirillospora sp. NPDC049024; assembly: GCF_040649235.1. NCBI lineage: Bacteria > Bacillati > Actinomycetota > Actinomycetes > Streptosporangiales > Thermomonosporaceae > Spirillospora > Spirillospora sp. NPDC049024. Next base: position 180,980 of record NZ_JBEZFD010000012.1, on the reverse strand, counting down.
GCCAGGGCGTCCCGTACGGCGTGCGCGCCGGGGAACGACGGCAGCAGCGCGGGATGGGTGTTGACCGTCCGGCCGCCGAAGCGCGCCAGGAAGTGCGGGCCGAGGATCTTCATGAAGCCGGCGGACACCACGAGGTCCGGCTCGTACTTCGCGACCGCCTCGGCGAGCGCCGCGTCCCAGTCGTCCCGGGACGCGAAATCCGGTATGCGAAGGGTGAAAGTGGGCACACCCGCGCGTTCGGCGCGCTCGGTTCCCCCGATATCGGGGCGGTCCGCCCCCACGGCCACCACTTTCGCCCCGTAGGCTGGATCCGCGCACGCGTCGAGCAGCGCTTGTAGGTTGGTCCCCGCGCCGGAGACGAGGACGACGAGCCGGGCGGACACCATGACTCCCCGGTGGACGTTGCTGGGACACCACGAAGCCTATCGGGCGACGTCGGCGCCGCTTCACCCCAGACCACACGAACCAGACCACACAAGACGACACGAACCCGGACCATACGAACCGGGACCGCACGAACCCGGACCGCACGAACCGGGACCGCACGAACCAGACCGTACGGACCCGGACCGCACGGCAGACCGCAGGGAAACGACATGCGCACGGGCCAGGAGGAGAAGAACGTGAGCGAGCAGCCGGACCATCCGGCCCAGCCCGAAGACCGCCCGGAGGCGCGGCCCGGGGGGCAGCCGCCCGCGGGGCCGCGGGAGGGCCGGCGGGGCACCGGCTGGCGGGCCCTGTGGCTCGGCGGCGTCGCCCTGCTGACCGCGTTCTTCTTCTACCCGCTCGGCCTGGTGCTCGGCGTCGCCGCACTCGTCGTCGGCATCAAGGCCCGCCGGAACGCGCGCCGCACGCAGTCCCCCGCCCCCGGCGCCGTCCCCGGCATCGTGCTCGGGTCGCTCGGGCTGGCGTTCTCGCTGCTGTCGGTCTCCCTCACGGCGTTCCTGTGGACGGAGCTGAGCGGCTACCAGAGCTGCGTCAGCGCGTCCAACACCACCACCGACAAGCAGGCGTGCCGCGAGAAGTACTACCCCAAGATCGAGGAGAAGCTCGACCTGCCCGCCGGCAGCATGGACAAGTACGGCGACCTCCTCTGACCCGCCTCCTCTGACCCGGCCCCTGCGGAACCGCCCGGTCTGAGGATCCAGAGCCGGGTCAGCCCTCCTGGTCGGTCTCGTCGCGCAGGACGTAGATGGCGCCGCCCCGGTTCTCGGTGCGGCCGGAGTCCTCGCGGGGCGGCGGGACGGGGCGCCGCCTCTCCTCGGGCTCCGGCTCCTCGTGTGCGCCGAGGCCGTCCCGCGCGCCGGACTCGTCGGGCTCGTCGGGCTCGTCGGCCAGATGCCCCTCGACGACGACCGTGCCGTCGCCCGGCGGCGGGGGGACGTCCTCGATGAGGTCGGGCAGGGGGTCGGTCCGGCGGCGGGAGCGCCGGGGCGCGAGGACGGGCTCGGCCTCCTCGAACTCCAGCGGATCCGGTGCGTGCGGGGCCCTCGGCGCCGGCCTGGGCGGGTTCTCCGCGTGCGGGTCGTAGTCCCCGGGAACGGGCGCGGACAGCGGAACGACCGGCTCGGGCACCCCCCGCGCCTGCTTCTTGGGCTTGGCAGGCTTCTGCTTGGCCGGCTTCTTCGGCGCGCCCTTCCCGGAAGCCGGCATCGCGGCAGAAGCCTTCTTGGACGCCCGCCTCCCAGGCCCTGGCTCAGCCCCTGCCGTCTCAGCCCCCGCCTTCCCTGATCTCGCCTTCCGGGACCTCGTTTTCTTGGACGGGACGCGCGCCGGGCGCCGCAGCACCATCCAGTTCGCCACCCACGCGGCGATCGCGGCCGAGATCCCCACCTCGAGGGCGGCCATCAGCCCGACCTGCCAGGCGGACGGGCCCACGGTCGCCATCCGCCCGCCGCCCAGCGGACCTCCGGCCAGCGCGCTCAGCAGCGCCGCGACGGCCCCGGTCAGGGCACCGGACACGAACCCCCACAGCGGCGCGCCCTCCGACACCGGGCTCGGCAGCGACCGGATCGTCAGGACGCCGCCGACCGCGCCCGCGACGAACGGCGCCGCCAGCGCGAGCAGCGAGATCGCGGGCGCCGGGCCCGGCTGGGGCAGGGCCGCGAGCGGCGGGAACGCGGGCACGGCGTCCAGGAACACCCCGGTCGGGGAGACGCTCGTCCCGGCGCCGACGGAGAACCCGGGCCCGACCGCGTACGCCATGCCCCAGATCGCCGCGTTCGGCAGGAAGGCGAGCTCGATCAGCAGCAGCAGGACGCCGCCGACGACGCCGGGGGCGAGCATGTCGTAGAGGTCGTCGGCGTCCGACATGTGCGTGGCGAGGGACCCGGCCACGAGCAGCGCGCCCGACGCGAGCAGCACGCTCAGCGACCCCGCCACGCCGATCATCAGGGACCGCGGCCGGTCGGGCAGCAGCCGCAGCAGCGCGCCCAGCCCGGAGCGGACCCGCCGCCCCTGGGCCTCCGCCGCCACGACCGCCCGCGCCGCCCCGAGCCCGCCCGCGGTGACGGCGACGAGGAAGCATCCGACGAGCGCCTGCCACGCCGACGGCCTGACCTCCTTGGTCGACGCCGCGAGCGCGAGGAGCCCGGCCAGGGCCGCGTAAGGCGCGGCCAGCGCGACCGCCACCTGCACGACCGCGATCCGCTGCCGGCGCGGCAGCCCGGTCACCCGGATCATCCAGCCGCCGCCCCGGTACAGCAGCACCCCGGGCAGGACGAGCACGCCGAGCGGAAGGAGCCCGAACCGCCCGTGCCCGTAGGAGAAGCCCGCGTGGTGCGAGACCAGCCAGAAGTTCACGGCCGTCCGGAACACCCCGGCCATGCCGTGGCCGAGCGCGGTCTTCGGCGCGGCGATCCAGCCGATCAGCGTGATCGTCATGAGCACGGCGAGCCCGATGCCGATGCACCACAGCGCCGCCACGAGGCCCGTCACGTACAGCGGCCTGGCGGGGGCGGCGGCCGCGGACCGTCCGCGCCCGGAGTCCGCGCGCGGCGGCCCGGCGGCATGCCCCGCTCCGCTCTCCGGCGCGGCCTTCGGCGCACCCTTGGAGGACGCCGCCTTGGAAGGCACCGCCTTCGGAGACGCGGCCTTCGGAGACGCGGCCTTCGACGGCTCCCGCTTCGCACGCTGCCCGGGGGTCTTGTCGCTCACCGGTCCATGCTGGCACCGCCCCCGTCCCCGCAAGGCCCGCCCGCCCGGCGTGTCGCCTTTGTCATCGCCCCCTGTCTCAGCGCGCCCCCGCCCCAGCGCGCCGCTGCGCTCCGGGACGCGAAAGACGCCCGGGCCGCGGGCGGCTCGGGCGTCTTTCGGATGGTCCGGCGTTCTCAGCCTGGTCCCGGGGGGTCAGAGCTTCTGCATGATCTCCCGCATCAGGACGGCGGTCTCGCTCGGGGTCTTGCCGACCCGGACGCCGACCTTCTCCAGGGCCTCCTTCTTCGCCTGCGCGGTGCCGGCGGAGCCGGACACGATGGCGCCGGCGTGGCCCATGGTCTTGCCCTCGGGGGCGGTGAACCCGGCGACGTAGCCGACGACCGGCTTGGTCACGTGCTGCTCGATGTAGGCGGCGGCGCGCTCCTCGGCGTCGCCCCCGATCTCACCGATCATCACGATGGCGTCGGTCTCCGGGTCGTCCTGGAACGCCTGGAGCGCGTCGATGTGGGTCGTCCCGATGACGGGGTCGCCGCCGATGCCGACGCAGGTGGAGAAGCCGATGTCGCGCAGCTCGTACATCATCTGGTAGGTCAGCGTGCCCGACTTGGACACGAGCCCGATGCGGCCGGGCGTGGTGATGTCGGCCGGGATGATGCCGGCGTTCGACTTGCCGGGGGACGCGATGCCGGGGCAGTTCGGCCCGATGATGCGGGTCTTGTTCCCCTTGGACTCCGCGTACGCCCAGAAGTAGGCGGTGTCGTGCACCGGGATGCCCTCGGTGATGACGACGCAGAGCGGGATCTCGGCGTCGATCGCCTCGACCACGGCGTCCTTGGTGAACTTCGGCGGGACGAAGACGACGGAGACGTCCGCGCCGGTCTCCTGCATGGCCTCCTTGACGGTGCCGAACACCGGGAGGGTCGTGCCGTCGAAGTCGACCGTCTGGCCGGCCTTGCGGGCGTTCACGCCGCCGACGACCTGGGCGCCGGAGGCGAGCATCCGGCGGCCGTGCTTGGTGCCCTCGGAGCCCGTGATGCCCTGGACGATGATCTTGCTGTTCTCGGTGAGCCAGATGGCCATTGTCATGCACCTGCCGCTGCGAGTTCGGCGGCGCGCTTGGCCGCGTCGTCCATGGTGTCGACCTGCTGGACGCCGGGCAGCGCCGCGTCGGTGAGGATCTTGCGCCCGAGTTCGGCGTTGTTGCCGTCCAGCCGGACGACGAGCGGGCGGTCGACGGCCTCGCCGCGGTCGGCCAGGAGCTTGTAGGCCGAGACGATGCCGTTGGCGACGGCGTCGCAGGCGGTGATGCCGCCGAAGACGTTGACGAAGACGGACTTGACGTCGGCGTCGGACAGGACGATCTCCAGCCCGTTCGCCATCACCTCGGCGGAGGCGCCGCCGCCGATGTCGAGGAAGTTCGCGGGCTTCTGGCCCCCGAACTCCTCGCCCGCGTAGGCGACCACGTCGAGGGTGGACATGACCAGGCCGGCGCCGTTGCCGATGATGCCGACGCTGCCGTCCAGCTTGACGTAGTTGAGGTCCTTGGCCTTGGCCGCCGCCTCCAGGGGGTCGGCCGCGGCCTTGTCCTCGAGCTTCTCGTGGTCGTCCTGGCGGAACGAGGCGTTGTCGTCCAGGGAGACCTTGCCGTCGAGGGCCTTCACCTGGCCGTCGGCGGTGAGGATCATCGGGTTCACCTCGACGAGGGAGGCGTCCTCGTCGGTGAACACGGCCCACAGCCGCTCGATCAGCTCGGCGGCGCCGTCGAGGGCCTCCTGCGGGAGGCGGCCCTTCTCGGCGATCTCCCGGGCCTTGGCCCGGTCGATGCCCTCCAGCGGGGAGACGGGCACCATCGCCAGCCGGTCGTGCGGCACCTCCTCGATCTCCACGCCGCCCTCGACGGAGCAGATGGAGAGGAAGGTCCGGTTGGCGCGGTCGAGCAGGAACGAGAAGTAGTACTCCTGCGCGATCGCGCTGCCCTCCTCGACCAGGACCTTGTGGACCGTGTGGCCCTTGATGTCCATGCCGAGGATCTGGGTGGCGAGCTGCTCGGCCTCGTCGGCGGAGTCGGCGAGCTTCACGCCGCCGGCCTTGCCGCGGCCCCCGGTCTTCACCTGGGCCTTGACGACGACCTTCGAGCTCCCCGCGGCGAACAGCTCCGCCGCGATGGCCCGGGCTTCCTGGGGAGTATGGGCGACCTTGCCGGTGGGCACCGGTACCCCGTACTCGGCGAAGAGTTCCTTCGCCTGATGTTCGAACAGGTCCACGAGGCGTCCTTTTACGGATCGACAGCCGAATGTGCGACCACACGAGTGGGGGTTACACGGGTGTCCGTGCGGCCGGCACTCTGCGGTCCGCTCCGTCGATGCAGCCTAGTCAACCCGTCTTCATGGTGACGCCGCCGGGTCCACAAGTCACCGAGACTTCCCCTTGCCGTGACGGCTCGCCGGGCGGGAGGTGTGCTCATCCTCAAGGGAGGGCACGAGTGGCCCGTGAGGAGGATGAACCGATTGACGTAGTTTGATGTACTAATTCGGCGAGACGGCCAGGCGGACAGGGGGCGAACGCATGGCAATGGCGGAGGAACGGGACACGTCCGTAGCGGCACCGGTCCCCATCACGTCCGCCACGTCCGCACCGCCGTCGGCGCAGCCATCCGCAACACCGTCCGCATCGCCATCTGCATCGCCATCTGCATCGTCATCCGCATCGCCGGCCGTGCCTCCGCCCGCGGGCGGGCCCACCGCTCCGCGCAGGCGGATCGTGCTGCGCAGGCGGATCGTGCCGCGCGGCCGCTCGGGGGTCCGTAAGGTGCGGCGCACCGCGGGCCTGCTCATCGTGGCGGCCCTCGTGGCGACCGGCGGAGCCACCGTCCCCGAGCCGCCCGACCCCGGCTGGGCGAGCCCCGGGCTCGTCGGCGGCGGCGGATGGCCGTTCGCGGGCGTCCCGCTGTCCCCCGACCAGGCCGAGGGGGCCTCCTACCTGCCGGGCAGCTCGGTGGTCAGGCTCGCGGACGGCCGGATCCGGCTCGTCCCGTCCGGTGGCGAGACACCGATCACCGTGGACGCCTCCGACCCGCGGGTGGCCCGGGCGGTCCGGTCCGACAGCGCGTGGCTGGCGCAGGGCACCGTCCCGGAGGGCGGCCAGGGGGGCGCCTACCGCGACATGGCGACGCGCGCCCTGCTCGATCTCCGGCTCCTCACCCGCCCGAACGGCGCGTCCCTCGCGTCCTGGTACTCGAAGTGGCGGTACTGCTGGCCCCGCGACTCCGCGTTCGCCGTCGCCGCGTTCGCCGCGACCGGGCATCCGTCCGAGGCGCGCCGCATCCTGCGCTTCCTCGCCCGCGCGCAGCACGACGACGGGATGTGGGCCGCGCGGTACAACCCCGACGGCACGGCCGTCGCGGACGGGCGGGCCCCGCAACTCGACTCGCTCGGCTGGGTGCTGTGGTCGACGTGGTTCTACCGCGTCCAGGCGGCCGACCAGAACGAACTCCCCGTGCTGTGGCCGATGGTGCGGCGCGCCGCCGACCACCTGGCGCGCTCCCTGGACGCCGAGGGGCTCCCGCCCGCCTCGTCCGACTACTGGGAGCGCGGCCACCGGCACGAGCAGGACCCGCGCCGCCCGACGCTCGGCGTGGTCGGGCCGGTGCTGGCCGGGCTGCGCGCGGCGACCGACCTCGCGCGGATGCGCGGCGACGGCGAGAGGGCGGCGCAGTGGCGGCACGCCGCACAGCGGGTATCGGACGCGGTGGCCCGGCAGTTCGCCCCCTACGGCTACCCGCGCTCACCCGTGCCCGGCGGGCTGATGGACACCTCGGTGACGTTCATCGCGCCGCCGTTCGCGCCGGCCGACGCGGGCGTGACCGCAGCGGTCGCGGACGCCGCGCGCAAGCAGGCGCTGCCGAACGGGGGCGTCCTGCCGGGCGAGCGCTGGTCCGGCGACCCCGTCGTCGCGTGGACGCCGGAGACCGCGCTGTTCGGGCTGAGCGCGGCCGCGTCGGGCCGGACGGGCGAGGCCCATGACCGGCTCGGCTGGCTCTCCGCTCACCGCACGTCCATGGGCGTCCTGCCGGAAAAGGTCGGTGCGACCGGCAAGCCCGCGGGCCCGGCGCCCCTGGGCTGGACGGCGTCGCTCGTCCTGCTGAGCCTCTCCGCACTGGAGCGCCCGCTCCCGACCCCCTAGCAGGGCCTCCCTACCAGCGGGGACTCCTAGCCGAACTGCTCGTAGCCGAGCTTCAGCACGAGCGCGGTGACGACACAGAGCAGGACGGCCCGGACGAAACCGGCGCCGCGGCTGATCGCCATGTGCGCGCCGAGCTGCGCGCCGACGATGTTGCAGGCCGCCATGCCGAGCCCGACGGCCCACAGGACGTGCCCCTGCACCGCGAACACGGCGAGCGCGCCCAGGTTGGTGCCCGCGTTGATGATCTTCGAGGTGGCGGAGGCGTCGACGAAGTCCATGCCGAGCAGCGCGGTGAAGGCGATCACCAGGAACGTCCCCGTGCCCGGCCCGAGGAGCCCGTCGTAGAAGGCGATCGCGACGCCCGGGACGAGGACGGCGGCGGCGACCCGGCGGCGGGTCCGCAGCGCCAGCCGCGGGACCCGGCCGAGATCCGGCCTGAGCACCACGATCGCGGCCACCGCCAGCAGGACGACCATGATGAGGGGCTTCAGCACGTCCGAGGAGATCGCCGCCGCGCAGAGGGCCCCGCCGGCGGCGCAGGCCACCGCGAGCAGGCCCGCCGGGACGGCGACCCGGACGTCGGGCTTGGCCTTGCGCGCGTAGGCGACGGCCGCCGAGGTGGTGCCCGCGATCGACCCCAGCTTGTTGGTGGCGAGCGCGGCCGCGACCGGCTGCCCCGGGTTCAGCAGCAGCAGCGCGGGCAGCTGGATCAGGCCTCCCCCGCCGACCACGGCGTCGACCCAGCCCGCGGCGACGGCGGCGGCCAGCAGCAAGAGGACCTGCTCTGCGTGCACGGACACTCCCGGGGGTAAGGAGTAAAAATAAGATCATCCATTACCCTACCGGGAGCGCCGGATCAGGGGGCCGCCCACTCGTCGGCGAGGACCGCCCACACCTGGACGTCCCGCCGCTCGCCGTCCAGCACGAAGGCCTGCCGCAGGACGCCCTCGCAGGTCATCCCGAGCCGTTCGGCCACGGCCGCGCTGGCGGCGTTGCGCGGGTCGCACAGCCACTCCACCCGGTGCATCCCCCGCACACCGACCGCCCAGTCGATCATGACGCGGACGGCCTCGGTGATCAGCCCGCGTCCCCGCGCCTCGACGGCGAGCCACACGCCCACCTCGCAGACGCCCTGCGCGGCGTCGAACGTCCGGAAGACCGTGCCGCCCTGGAGGACGCCGTCCACCCAGATGCCGTACATGCGGCCCTCGTCCCTGGCCTGCCTCTCGGCGTAGGCCCGGAGGAACGCGCGGGCCGACTTCTCGTCCACCACGGTCCGGGCCCACGGGATGTACTGCTCGATGTCCTTGCGGACCCGGTCCGCGTGCTCGGCGAACTCGGCCGCCTGCCATGGCTCGAACGGGCGCAGTTCAGCGCCCTCGGCGAGCGTGCGAGCGAACATGGAGCCTCCCGGAGGGTACGTACCGAACGTTTGTTATGTACTCTACGGGAATGCCCGCCCGAGGTGATCACGACGCCCGGCGCCGGGACGTGTCCGAGGCCGTCTGGCGCGTCCTCGCCGCCCGCGGCTTCACCGGCCTGACCCTGCGCGCCGTCGCGGCGGAGATGGACGCGTCCACCGGCCTGCTCACGCACTACTTCCCGAACAAGAGGGCCCTGGTCGCCTACGCCCTGGACCTCGCCGAGGAGCGCACCGCGAGCCGGCCACTCCGCCAGGCACCGCCCGGCCTGGCGTCCCTGCGCGCCGCCCTTCTGGACGTCCTGCCGCTGACTCCCGCCGCGTCGGCCATGAACCGCGTCTGGGTCGGCTCATGGGACGTGGCGCTCGCCGACCCCGAGCTAGGCGAGCGCCAGCGGCGCCGCTACGACAACTGGCGCGCCCGGCTCCGCCCGTACGTCGCCACCGCCGTCGAACGCGGCGAGCTGCCCGCCGCGACCGACGTGGACGACACCGTCGCGTCCGCCGCCGCCTTCGCGCACGGCATCGTCGTGCACGCGCTGTTCGCCCCCGACGCGTACCCGCCCGGCCGCCAGACCGCGCTCCTGGACGCCTTCCTGACCTCCCTGGCCACGGGATCCCGCTTCCCCGCGGCACCCGGCGAGAATGAATAATGCCCCGATGAGCAAGCCGCGCACGCTGCGCTGCCCCCGGCACCTCGCCATGATCCTCGCCGGAGGCGCCATCGCCGCCCTCTTCGGCGTCGTGGCGGTCCAGAAGGCCCGCGGCGGCGCGGGTACCCCGGCGCTCGCCGCCGGGATCGCGTGCTTCGCGCTCGCACTCGGTGCCGTCGCCATGCTGCGGACACGCATGATCCTGGACGCGGAGGGCCTCACCCTCGTCGCGGGCCACGGCCGCCGCCGGTTCGCGTGGACGGAGATCATCGAGATCTCCGCGGACGCCCACCACGGCTTCTGGCTGCTCCAGGTGCGGTCCGGGGAACGCGAGCGCCAGGCCGCCTTCTTCCCCGTCAGGCTCGCGTCGATGCCCGTGGACCAGGGCACCCGCTTCAGGGAACCGTCCGGCGACACCCCCTACGGCCTCTACAGGCTGCACGCCGAGCTCTGGGAGGAATGGCGACGGCACGTTCCGCCCCCGCGCGGAGCCGCCTAGATGGGCCGGACGCCGCTGGGCGATCCTGGTCCCATGACGATCAGTACGCGCGCCCTCGGTGACGACTTCACCGCCCCCATCGACGACCGCTACTTCGAGGACTACACCGCCGGCACGACCTACGAGTACGGGCACGTCACCCCGGACGAGGCGGAGATCATCGAGTTCGCCCGCCGCTTCGACCCGCAGCCCATCCACGTGGACCCGGACTTCGCCGCGTCCGGCCCGTTCAAGGGCATCATCGCCAGCGGCTGGCACACCGGCTCGATCATGATGCGGCTGTTCGCCGACCACTTCCTGTCCCGGGTCGCGAGCCTCGCGTCCCCGGGCGTGGACGAGCTGCGCTGGCCCGCTCCCGTCCGTCCCGGCGACACCCTCCGCCTGCGCGTCGCCGTCCTGGAGGCCCGCCCGTCCCGCTCCAAGCCGGACCGGGGCATCGTGCTCACCCGCGCCGAACTCCTCAACCAGGACGACCATCTCGTCCTGCACACCCTCCCGGCGAACCTCCTCCGCCGCCGGCCGACCTGATCACCGCGCGCCCTCCGGAACCGGCCGCGGCTCGGCGGCCGGCGACGGGACGGCGGGTTCGGGCAGCGTGCGGAACAGCAGCCAGGCCAGCGCGGGCAGCGCGATCAGCGGGGTGAGCGCCACGCGCAGCGAGGAGGCGTCGGCGACGGCGCCGAGGACGGGGCTGGCGAGGCCGCCGACGCTGACCGTCAGACCGAGGGTGACACCGGCGGCGGTGCCGACGCGCGTGGGCAGGTAGTCCTGGCCCAGCGTGACCTGCAGCGAGAACGGGATGTAAAGGCCCGCGGAGGTCAGCGCCACGAACAGGTAGAGCGCCGGGCCGGGCACGAACACGACGCCCGCGACGGCGGCGGCGGTCAGCAGGTACGACCTGCGCACGACGGTGACCCGGTCCCAGCGGGCGGCCAGGGAACCGCCGAGCACGGTGCCCACCGCGCCCCCCAGGTACAGGACGAACAGCGCCGCGGTGCCCGCCGCCACTCCCCCTCCGGTGCGCTCCCGCGCGTAGAACGAGATGAAGGTGCTCAGCCCGACGAACACGACCGACCGGCAGATCACGGCCAGCGACAGCCTGACGAAGGACCGCCGGTCGTCGACCCCGGCGTTCGTGGCCGCGCGCCCGCCGGAAGCCGTCCCCTCAAGGGCGCGCAGGACGGGCAGGCACAGGACGCTGCCCGCGAGCGCGGGCACCACCAGGAACGGCGTGCACCGCAGGCCGCCGGTCGCGACGACCGCCGCGACCAGGAGGGGCGCGAGCGCGAACCCCAGGTTGCCGCCGACGGAGAACCAGCTCATCGCGGTATGGCTGCCTCTGCTGGCCTTCCGCGCGACCCGTGCGGACTCGGGATGGTACGCGGCGACCCCGACCCCGGAGACCGCCACGAAGGCCAGGGTGAGCGCGTAGTCGCCGCTGAGACCGCTCAGGGCGATCCCCACTCCCCCGAGAAGCGTGCTCAGCGGCAGCAGCCAGGGCATCGCCCACCTGTCGGTGAGCGCGCCGAACAGCGGCTGCGCCACCGACGACAGCAGCGACGCGGCGAGGACGATGCCGGAGGCCGCGGCGTAGGTGTAGGCGCGCTCGGCGACGAAGAACGGGACGAGCGCCGTCACCGAACCCTGGTAGACGTCCACGCAGGCGTGCCCGGCGGACAGCAGGAAGACCGACCTTCTCGTTGACACGTCCCTCATGCTCACGCGCGGGGACCATGTCGGGCTTCCGATAATCTGCCAACCAATGCAGGAAACCCGCCATCAACCGGTCGCACCGACCCGAGCGCGCTCGCTGGCGCCGGGCGCCGCCATCGACGCCCACCGCCACGACGACCACCAGATCGCCTACGCCGGACGCGGCGTGGTGGCCGTCACCACCGGCGCGGGCTCATGGGTGGCGCCCGCCGACCGCGCCATCTGGATCCCGGCCGGGGCCGTCCACTCCCACCAGGCCCACGGCGAGCTCGAACTGCACCTGGTCGGCCTCCCCGCCGCCGACAACCCGCTCGGGCTGGACGAGCCGGCGGTGCTCGGCGTCAGCCCGCTGCTGCGGGAGCTGATCCTCGCCTACACCCGCGACCCGGACGACGACACCCCCGCCCGCGCCCGGCTGCGGGCTGTACTGCTGGACCAACTGCGGGTCTCGTCCCAGCAGCCGCTGCATCTGCCCGCCCCGACCGTCCCGCGCCTCAAGGCGCTGTGCGCGATCCTGCACGCCGATCCCGCCGACAACCGCACGCTCGCCGAGCTGGGCCGGGAGGTCGGTGCGAGCGAGCGGACCCTGTCCCGGCTCTTCAGGGCCGACCTCGGGATGACGTTCCCGCAGTGGCGCACCCAGCTGCGCCTGTACCACGCGCTGGTGCTCCTGGCCGAGGACACGCCGGTGACCACCGTGGCCCACCGCTGCGGCTGGTCGTCCGCCAGCAGCTTCATCGACGTCTTCCGCCGGGCCTTCGGCCACACCCCGGGCACCCACCACCCCGCGTGAGCGGGCGCCCCGCCAGGGTCAGCCGTTCAGGCAGGCTCAGTCGTTAAGGCAGGCTCAGCCGTTCAGGAAGTCGAGCAGGTCGGCGTTGAACCTCTCCTTGTCGCCCGGCACCATCGCGATGCCGTGCGAGGACCCCTCGTACACCTTCAGGACGGCGTCCGGAACGATCTCGGCCGCCTTGCGGGCGGTGGCATCGATCGGGACGATCTGGTCGTCGTCGCCGTGCACGATCAGGGTGGGCACGTCGAACTTGTGCAGATCCTCGTGGAAGTCGGTGAAGCCGAAGGCGTCCACGCACTTCACGCCGGCCTGGAGGCTCTCGTGCATGCCCATGAACCAGAACGCGTCACGGTTGCCCTGGGTGACCTTGTTGCCCGGACGGTTCGCGGAGAAGAACCCCTCCGAGGCGTCCTTCCAGAACTGCGAGCGCTCGTGCAGGAGGCCCTTCTTGATGTCCTCCAGCGCCTGCTGGGGCACGCCCTCGGGGTTGTCCTCGGTCTGGAGCATGGACGGCGTGATCGCCGACAGCAGGACGGCCTTGCGAACCCGCCCGGTGCCGTGGCGTCCGATGTAGCGGGCCAGCTCACCGCCGCCCATCGAGTGCGCGACCAGCGTGGCGTCGCGCAGGTCGAGTTCGTTGACCAGGTCGTTGAGGTCGTCGGCGAAGGTGTCGAAGTCGTAGCCGTCGAACGGCTGGCTGGAGCGTCCGTGTCCCCGGCGGTCGTGGGCGATGCCGCGGTAGCCGTTGTCGGCCACCAGCTTCATCTGGTCCTCCCACGCGTCGGCGTTGAGCGGCCACCCGTGGATGAAGACGACGGGAGGCCCGCTGCCCCAGTCCTTGTAGAAGATCTCGTTGCCGTCGCGAGTGGTGACGAACCCCATGCTGGAACCCCCGTAGCGCTCGTGTGGGAACGATGGACCGAATGAATCGCCGCAACCTACGACAATGCGCCTATTCGACAATCAGGCGCACCAATACCCCCACTAACGCCCAGAACGACCAATGGCCGGTCGAGGTGTCTTTACGGGGTCTTTCTCCGGCTCCACCTCCGCGACTCCAAGCTCAGCCTTGGGTGAGGCGAACCAAAATCACCGATTGACGAGCGTCGTCTTCGGCTAGCAGCCTGTCGGGAGGACCTCCGGCGAAGGAGCGGCCGTGACGACGGAGCAGAACGACCGCGTGGCCAGCGAGGCAGAGGCCGCCGAACTGCTGCGTGCCAAACGCGCCGACCTGATCCAGCATCCCGGCGGCACCCTCTTGGAGCACCTCCACCGAGTGCACGCTCTCCTCGGCGCCTGGGGTGCGCGACGCACACTTCGTCTTGCGGGCCTCTGCCACGCCTTCTACGGAACCGACGGCTTCCCCGTCGCACTCGGCTCCTTTGACCGGCGCGAGGAGTTGAGCGCCATCGTCGGGACGGAGACCGAGTCCCTCGTCCACCTGTACGCCAGTTGCGACCGGGCCAGCACGTACCCAACCCTGCACCGCCCCGACGGCGCGCCGCCGAAGCACACTCGGCGCCGTAAGGTCGTCCGGCGGCAGGCAGGAGCGGATGCGCGGCCTGATCCGTAAGTCGTCCACGATCCGCGAGCCGTCCGCGCCGACCTGATCACTCACGCGCCCCGCGGGCGCCCCGGGTATTCGCTCAGCCGGGTTCAGCCGGGTTCAGCCGTGCTCAACTGCGCTCAGCCGCATAGCTGAGCGGCCAAGGTGGTGCGGGCCCACTCCTCCCAGGCGTCCGGCGTCCAGCCGCGGTCCTGGACGAAGAGCAGGTACAACTGCGGGCTGAGCAGGCCGAACAGCAGGTCGGCCGCCATCTCGGCGGAGACGCCGGGCCGGGCGTCGGGCTTGGCGACCAGTGCTTCGGCAGCGGCGCGGTGCACGGTGTAGCGCGGGTCGGGGTCGTCGGGCCATTGCGCGGCGATCTGCGGGTCGGCGGCGCCGGCGGCCGCGATCATCGGCAGGATCGGGGCGACCCGGCCGAGGATCTCGCCGGTGCCGTGCACGTGCGCGCGCAACTGACCGGCCGCGGTGGGCTCGGCGCAGGCGGCGCGGAACCACTCCCGCTCCATGGTGGCGACCGGCTCGGCGTCCCCGGCGATGGACGTGTCCACGACGTCCTTGAACAGCGCGCGCTTGTTGCCGAAGACGAAGTACACCGTCTGGACGGCCACCCCCGCCCGGTCGGCGACCTCTTGCAGGCTCGTCGCCCCGTAGCCCTGCGCGACGAACAACTCCCGCGCCGCCTCGATGACCTTCCCCCGGGTGCGCCGCGAACGCTCGGCCCGCTTGTCCGGCCGCTTGACGGTCTCCATGGCCGGAGTATATCTCTAAAGTTCTTCACTAGAGTTCAACTCTAAAAACTTGAAAAGAGCCACGGATGACTTGGAGGCGCCGTGGATGACGTGGGAGACGCCGTGGAAAAGCCAGACATCGCGCAGAGAGCGGACGCACAGGGGGTCGGCGCGGAACGCGAGCAGGAGGAGGCCGTCCGAAGGGAACTGGAGGCCTACTACCGCGCCGGCAGACCGCCTTGGGACGGCGGTGTGACCCCGCCAGAGCTCGTCGCCCTGGTGGAGGGAGACAACGCGCTGGGAGACAACGCGCTGCCGCCCGGCCGTGCCCTGGAACTCGGCTGCGGCACCGGGACCAACGCCGTCTATCTGGCCCGGCACGGCTGGGACGTCACCGCCGTCGACCTGATCGGCCGAGCGGTCGACCAGGCCCGGGCCAAGGCCGCCACGGCAGGAACGGCGGTCCGGCTGCTGCATGGAGACGCCACCCGGCTCGAAGAACTGGACGTGCCCGGCCCCTACGACCTGTTCTTCGACCTGAGCTGCTACTGCGGGATCCCACCGCACCGCCGCGACGCCTACGCCACCGGCCTGACCGGCCGCGCCGCCCCCGGCGCGCTGCTGCTGATGTTCGGCTACGGCCCCGAGGCGTTCGACGACCCGATCTCCGGCGTCACCGCCGACGAACTGCGCGCCCGCTTCCCCGGCTGGGAACTGGTGGACGTCACACCTGGCACGAACCCGGTGCCCACCTTCTGGTTCACGCTGCGCCGCACCGACGCACCCGCATCAGCCGCCCACCCCCACACCCACAGCAAAGGAGATGGGATGAACTCGGTCATCAACGTCCAGCAGTCCGAAGCGTGGAACGGATGGGAGGGGACGGCCTGGGCCGACAACGCCCCGCGCTACGACGCGATGATGGGCGGCTTCAACCAGCCGCTCTTGGATCTCGCCGCGATCGGCGAAGACGAGACCGTCCTGGACATCGGATGCGGCACCGGCCAGCTCACCCTGCTGGCCGCGCGCCGGGCGGCGCAGGCGGTCGGCATCGACATCTCCGAACCCATGCTGGTCCGCGCCCGCGCCGACGCCGCCGAGCAGGGCATCGTCAACGCGCGGTTCGATCAGGCCGACGCGGAGGCCCATCCCTTCGAGGAAGGCGCCTTCGATGTCGTCGTCAGCCGCGGCGGCGTCATGTTCTTCTCCGACCCCGCCGCGGCGTTCGCCAACATCGCCCGCGCGCTGCGGCCCGGCGGCCGAATGGCGTTCCTCGTTCCGCAGGCCGGTGGCCCGGACAGCGAGTACGCCAAGGCCACCGCCGCGCTGGCGCCGCTGATGCGCCGCCCCTCACCCGCGGCCCGGGGCATGGGCTCGCTGTCCGAACCCGCCCGGATCCGCGAAGTGCTGCACCAAGCAGGCCTGACGGACGTGAACGTGGGTCCCGTCCAGGCACCGATGGACTACGGCCGCGACACCGGCGACGCCGCGGACTTCATCCTCAGCCAGGGCCCGGTCCGCTACAACCTCCAAGACGTGGACCAGCCCGTCATCACCCGCGTCCGCCAGGAACTCCAAGCAGCACTCGCGGCCTACGAGACGCCGGCCGGCGTCCACATCCGCGGTTCCGTGTGGCTGGTGGGCGCCATCCGCCCCTGACCTCGGCCGGGCTTTCAGCCTTCCGGATAGAAGAGGAACAGGGTGCAGCCGGTCGACGTCTGCGGGACGTGGGAAGAGCCCGCGGGAGCATGGATGAACGAGCCGGCCGGGTAGTCCCGGTCGCCGTCGTTGAAGGTTCCGGAGACCACGAAGACCTCCTCAGAGCCCGGATCGTGGACGTCGACCCCTTCCCAGCAGGTGTTCGGGTCCATCTGCAGGACGAAGGCCTTCGCGCCGTTGTCCCCCTTCCACAGCGGCCGCAGCCGGATGCCCGGGAAGAGCTCACGGACTGGGGCGTCCTGAACGGTGGACCACACATAGCCGGACGCACCGTCCTCCGCAGCCACAGGGCTTTCCGCGCTCACGGGGCGTTCCGAAGTCATGGGGCGTTCGGCAGCCATAGGACGTTCCGTAGTCATGGGACAAGCCTGGCGACCGGCACCGCATCCGGCCGAGTGTCAGGAAAGACATGTTGCGGTACTTTCATGCCATGCATCGCGTGGCGGCAGTCGTACGTCCACCCCAATCGACTTTCGAACTCGGCTGCGCGGCTCAGATGTTCGGCATCGAGCGGGCCGGGCTTCCGGTCCGGTACACCTTCGGCGTGTGCACGGAGCACCCCGGCCCCGTAGCCACGCTGGCCGGATACGACATGATCGTGACCGACGGGCTGGACGCGCTCGAGGCGGCCGACACCGTGATCGTCCCGGGTTGGCTGCCCGCCGACAGACCGCCGTCCCACGCGGTCGTCCAAGCCCTACGCCGCGCGCACTCCCGCGGCACCCGAGTGGTCAGCATCTGCTCCGGCGCCTTCGCCTTGGCGCACGCCGGCCTCCTGGACGGACGGAAGGCGACCACCCACTGGGGCCTGGCGAACGAGCTCGCCACAAGCTTCCCGCACGTCCAGGTCGACCCGGACGTCCTGTACGTGGACCACGGCGACGTCGCCACCAGCGCCGGAGCCGGAGCCGGCATCGACCTGTGCATGCACCTCATCCGCAGCGACCAGGGCGCCCGCTACGCCGCCCACGTCGCACGGACCATGGTCATGCCGCCCCACCGCGAGGGCGGCCAGCTTCAGTACTCGGCACCGCCACGCCCCGCCCAGATCGACGGCACGCTGGCGCCCCTGCTGGACTGGATCGCCGGGCGGCTCAGCGAACCGGTGACCATCGAGAGCATGGCCGCACACGCGGGCGTCTCCACGCGCACCCTCGCCCGCCGGTTCGCCGAGCAACTCGGAACCAGCCCGGGGCAGTGGCTGCTCACCCAGCGCATCGCCGCGGCACAAGACCTGCTGGAGTCCTCCGACCTTCCCTTGGACGCCATCGCCAGGCGCACCGGGCTCTCCTCCGCCACCAACCTCCGCAGACGCTTCCTCAACACCCTGGGCACGACACCGGGCGCCTACCGCCGCACCTTCCGCACCAGGCCGCAAGGGCACGTCCCGCCTTCGAGGTGACGAAGGCTCCGCGCCTCAGCCGGATTCGGCATCCGCGCTTGCCGGAGGGCCGGTCAGGACGCGTGCCAGCAGGTCACGGAGGTGCTTCTGGTCGGGGGCGGGCATTTCAAAAAACGTCGTGGCCAGCGCGTGGGCGCTGGAGCGCAACTCCCGGCGTTTGCGCTCACCCGCCTCGGTGAGCACCACGTGCTTGACGCGGCGGTCACCCGGCGCGGGCCGGCGCGTCACAAGACCGCGGCCCTCCAGTCCGTCGACGATGCCGGTGACGTTCGACGGCTCGCACGACAGCCAGTCGGCGAGCTGACGCATCGGGGCGGGTCCGGACAGGTTGGTCAGGACGAGCGCCTGGGCCGGAGGAAGGCCGAGTTCCGCCGCGGCGGCGTTGAACTGGGCCCGCAGCCGCCCGGTGACCTCGAAGACCAGGGCGCTCAACTCCGCGACGACCGCATCCCCGTCGGAACCTGCGCCGGTCTCGGCGGCGGCGTCGGCATCGAGACTCATGCGGCCAGCATAGCCGTCACTTAAGTCGCTTAATTGTTTAGCTCCTGAAGTAAGTGCTACGCTCCCGGCCTGCCCCAGAAAACTTCAGAAACTTAACCATCAAGCAGCTGAAGGAGAGTTTGATGACGCAACTGAGCACGGGCGGCCGCGCCGACCTCGGAAGTCCGCGACGTGCGCGGGCACTCGCCGTGGCGGGTGCGGTCGCGGCCGCACTGGCCGTCTGGGCGATCGGGGAGCCGCTGCTGGGCCACGACCTGGTCGTCCAGCAGAAGGGCCAGGAGCCGCAAGACCTGGGAGCGGCCGCCATCGGCGTCTTCGCACTGGCCCCATCGCTGCTCGGCTGGGCCACGCTCGCCGCGCTGGAGCGGATAACGCCACTCGCGGCCCGGATCTGGACCACCGCCGCCCTGATCCTGCTCGCGCTGTCGTTCCTGCCCATCATCGGCGTACAGGCCTCCGGTGGAAGCAAAGCGGTGCTGGCCCTCACCCACGTGGCCGTCGGAGCCGTCCTCATCCCCGTCTTCTGGCGGACGGCCACGTCCCGCCGCGCCGGCACCGGGAGCGAGCGATGACCGCACCCGGCGAGGAGATCCATGACAGGCCGACCCCCTGGGTCGCCGACCACATCCGCGCCTACCTCGAAACCGACGGCGCCCAGGGCCACCTCTACCAGGGCTGGCCTGCGCTGGGCCACCTCCGACCGCGAAATACCGGTAGTGATCCTTGGTGGTGGGCTTCCTTCTCCAAGCGCCACCGAACCGCCCCACCGACTTGCCACCCGCCACCGGGCCAGCCCGCCACCAGCACTAACTCTTACCTAAGAGATCGACTGAAGAGCCCAATGTCGCCCACAAGTAGCTCCGGAACTTCCATGGCTGCGAAGTGACCACCTTGGTCGTATTCCGACCAGTGCTTGATATCGCCGTCTGGGTCCATGAGGGAGCGAATGGTGCTGTCGGCAGCGAAGACGGCCACACCGACGGGAACGTCCGGCTTCGGCGAGGGGCCGCTCTGCGCTGCAGCGAACGCCTTCCATGCCTGCATGCCCTCGTAGACGGCGTGGGCGGAGGAGGCCCCGGAGCCTGTGAACCAGAAAAGGCTCACGTTGGTGAGCAGCTGGTCTCGATCCACGGCCGCATCGGGCAGCTCGATCGCCGGGTCCGTCCACTCGTGGAACTTCTCCACGATCCAGGCCAGTTGACCGACCGGCGAGTCGTTCAGGGAGTACGCCACGGTCTGCGGACGAGTCGACTGCAATGCCAGATAGCCGACCCCTTCTTCCCTGAAGCTGTTGAACTTTTGTGCGCGCGCTCGATCGGCACCAGAGAAGCGGTCCGGCTCAAGGGGAGGGCCGAACGGCGGGGCCGCGCCCGTTCCGGACAGGTGGACGCCGGCGACATGCCCCGGGTCGACCATCGGCAGCATTCCGGCGACGCCCGAGCCGACATCCGTCCCCTGCGCGACGTACCGCTCGTAGCCGAGTCGGCGCATCAGTTCCGCCCACGCTCGTGCGACGCCGAACAGGTCGAAGCCCGCGTCACCGATCGGATTGGAGAACCCGTAGCCCGGTAGGGAGGGCAGGACGACATGGAAGGCATCCTTGGGATCGCCGCCGTGGGAACGGGGATCGGTCAACGGCCGGACGATCTTCATGAACTCGATCGGTGAACTGGGCCAGCCGTGCGTGAGGACGATCGGCAGTGCGTCCGGCTCCGGCGACCGCGCGTGGAAGAAGTGAATCGTCTGGCCGTCGATCACTGCCTTGAACTGCGGGATCTCGTTCAGGGCCGCTTCCTGCGCCCGCCAGTCGAACTCGGCGGCCCAGTATCCGGCGAGTTCTTTCAGGTACCCGACCGGGACGCCGCGGCTCCAGTCGTCCGCCCCCGCGGTCGATGGCCAGCGCGTCGCGGACACTCGGGCTCGCATGTCCTCCAGCTCGGTCGCCGGGATATCGATGCGGAATGGATGGATGTCGTTCGTCATGGCAAGCACGCTAAAGGTCATTGCGGACCAGATTGTTCCGCAATGCACGGCATCATGGAGAAATGACGCGAACCTCGGTCCGACTGCTCCGGCTGCTGTCGCTCCTCCAGGCCCGGCGCGACTGGACAGGGCCTGAGCTGGCGGAACGCCTCGACGTCTCCACCCGGACCGTTCGCAACGACATGGAGCGACTGCGCGAACTCGGGTATCCGGTCGACGCGTCACCGGGTGTCGGCGGTGGCTACCGGTTCGGCCCGGCTGCGGTCCTGCCGCCGCTGCTGTTCGATGACGACGAGGCGGTCGCGGTGGCGATCGGGCTTCGGACAGCAGCGAGCGGCGCGGTCTCCGGCATCGAGGAAAGCTCCGTCCGCGCGCTCGCCAAGCTGGAGCGTCTCCTGCCGTCACGCCTGCGCCACCGTGTCGGCACGCTCGCCTCGACGACGGTCGCGCTGCCAGGCTCGGAGCCGCCCGTGGACGCGACCGTGCTGACCGCGATCGCCGCCGCCTGCCGCGACAACGAGCGCCTGCGCTTCGACTACCGCACTCACGACGGCCCCGCGTGACCGAACCCCACCGCCTCGTCGCCTCCGGCCGCCGTTGGTACCTCCTCGCGTGGGACTTGGAGCGGGACGACTGGCGGACCTTCCGCGTCGACCGCATCCTCCTGCGCCCGCCCGCCGGTCCCCGATTCACGCCTCGGGAGATGCCGGACGAGGACGTCGCGGCCCGCATCTCATCCGGCCTCGCCCAGGCGATGTGGGCCTACAGAGCGCGGGTCGTGGTGAACGCGCCGGCCACCGAGATCGCGCCTCGACTCCCCGCCGGTATCACGGTCGAACCAGCCGATGACGACACGTGCATCGTGGAGGTCGGCTCCGACAATCCGTCCATGCTCGCCCTCTACCTCGGCATGCTGGGCGCCGACTTCCGGATCGACGAGAGGGCGAACCCCGAACTCGCCGACCACCTGCGCACCCTCGCCGCCCGATACACCCGTGCAACCGACACCGGTCCTTGACCGCGCAACCCCAGAACGACGATCGCCGCCATGGGATCGGCGAAGCGCCCTACGCAGGCCTCCACATCCCGACGAGGCAAACCCGACACGTCCGCCGCCGGCGCAGGTTGAGGGGTCAGAGTTTTTCTATGGTGGCGAAGCGTAGGACGAGGGTGCGGACGCCGTAGTCGCCGCCGAAGTCGACGCTGGCCTTTTCGCCCTTGTCGTAGACGGAGACGACGGTGCCCAGGCCGAAGGCGTCGTGGGTGACCTTGTCGCCCGGTGACAAGGACGGGACGGGGCGGTTCCCTGGCGAGCGGGTCCCCGGGCGTTCCGCCATTCGCGACATCGCGGAGCCGGACGTGGACGATGCCTCGCGCTCCCACTCGACGAGGGATCTCGGCACCTCGCCGAGGAAGCGGGACGGCGGGTTGACCTGCGGCGCTCCCCATGAACTGCGCATCGTGGCCCGCGAGACGTAGAGGCGTTGCCGGGCGCGCGTGATGCCGACGTAGGCGAGGCGGCGTTCCTCTTCGAGTTCCTTGGGATTGCTCATGGCGCGCAAATGGGGGAAGACCCCGTCCTCCATGCCGGTGAGGAAGACGACGGGGAATTCGAGGCCCTTCGCGGTGTGCAGGGTCATCAGGGTGACGACGCCGTGCTCGCTCTCTTCGGGCTGCTCGCCCGGCGGGACCGGGCCGCCCTTCGCACCTCCGGGAATGGAGTCGGCGTCGGCGACCAGGGCGACCTGTTCCAGGAATTCGGGAAGGCGGCCCTCGGCGGACTCGCCGTCGAGGCGCTCCTCGAACTCGCGGGCGACGGCCTCGAGTTCCTGGAGGTTCTCGACGCGGGTCTCGTCCTGCGGGTCCTTGGACGCCTGGAGCTCGGCGAGGTAGCCGCTGGCCTTCAGCACCTCGGCGATCAGGTCGGCGGGGGTGAGCGACTCGGCGGCGGCGCGCAGCTCGTCCAGCAGGACGACGAAGTCGCGGACGGCGTTGATCGAGCGGGTCGCCATGCCGGGAACGTCCTCGGGCGTCCGGAGTGCCTGCCAGAACGAGATGCGCTCGCGGGACGCGTACGCCTCGACGCAGGCCTCGGCGCGGTCGCCGATGCCCCGCTTGGGGACGTTCAGGATGCGGCGCAGGGAGACGGTGTCCTCGGGGTTGGCGAGGCAGCGCAGGTAGGCGAGCGCGTCGCGGATCTCCTTGCGCTCGTAGAACCGGACGCCGCCGACGACCTTGTACGGCAGCCCGACCCGGATGAACACCTCTTCGAAAACGCGGGACTGCGCGTTGGTGCGGTAGAAGACGGCGACGTCACCGGGACGGGCCACGCCGTCGTCGGTGAGCTTGTCGACCTCGCGGGCGACGAACGCGGCCTCGTCGTGCTCGTTGTCGGCCACATAGCCGATGATCTTGTGGCCCTCGCCCTGGTCGGACCAGAGCTTCTTGGGCTTGCGGTCGGCGTTGCGCTCGATGACGGCGTTGGCCGCGGACAGGATCGTCTGCGTGGAGCGGTAGTTCTGCTCCAGCAGGATCGTCGTCGCGTCCGGGTAGTCGCGCTCGAACTCCAGGATGTTGCGGATGGTCGCCCCGCGGAACGCGTAGATCGACTGGTCGGCGTCGCCGACGACGCAGAGCTCGGCGGCCCCGACGCCCTCGACGGGCGCGGTCAGCTCCCGGACGAGCTCGTACTGCGCGTGGTTGGTGTCCTGGTACTCGTCCACCAGGACGTGCCGGAACCGGCGCCGGTAGTGCTCGGCGGCCTCCGGGAACACCTGCAGCAGGTTGACCGTCATCATGATCAGGTCGTCGAAGTCCATGGCGCCGGCCTGCTGCAGCCGCGCCTGGTACATCTCGTAGGCCTCGGCGAGCGTCTGCTCCATGTGCGTGGACGCCCGCGCCTTGAAGGTCTCGTAGTCGATCAGCTCGTTCTTCAGGTTGGAGACCTGGGCGCTGAACGACTTCGGCGGGTAGCGCTTGGGATCGAGGTCGAGCTCGCGGCAGACGAGCGCCATCAGCCGGTTCGCGTCGGCCTGGTCGTAGATCGAGAAGCTCGTGGGGAAGCCGAGGCGCTTGGCCTCGCGGCGCAGGATCCGGACGCACGCGGAGTGGAACGTCATCACCCACATGGCGCGCGAGCGCGGCCCGACGAGGGCGTCCACCCGCTCCTTCATCTCGGCGGCGGCCTTGTTGGTGAAGGTGATCGCCAGGATCTGGCCAGGGTGCACCTCCCGCTCGCCGAGCAGGTGGGCGATGCGGTGGGTGAGCACCCGGGTCTTGCCCGAGCCTGCGCCGGCCACGATCAGCAGGGGGCCGCCGGAGTGCACGACGGCGGCGCGCTGCTGCGGATTGAGGCCGTCGAGCAAGGGGTGAGCTTCGGTCTTCGACATCACGTGCGAGTCTACGGCGCTGCGCGGACGTTTTCGGCGCGTCCGCCGACCGCGAGCGCCTCAGCTCCCGCCCGGTCCCCGGTCCGGACCTCGCCCGGCCCCCCTGGCGGACGGGCCCGACTCCGCGTCCGGCCGATACCTCCGGTGAGCTTGATCAAGGACCCGAAGGCAGCATGTGGACAGATGGGGTGCCTTTTGAGCACAGCGGGTTGACTCGATCTCACTGCCCGGCAGACGTTGGAAGTGGAGCGGACACCGGTCGGACCGCCGACTCGGTCCGAACCCGGAATGCAAGGCCCCGTACTGCAACCCCGCATGTCCGCACGCAGCAGCGCAGAGTCACAGGGGCTCGCGCACTGTCACAGGGGGAAGGTGGCTTTGATGAAGATCCACCAGCAAGAACTCCAGACGCAACGGGACGCCGAGACCACCGAGATCGTCGTGCCCGCGCAGTGGCCCGGACGGGCCTCCCAGGTCGCGCAGGTGGCGGCCCAGCCGCTTCCGCGTCCCGTCCCGCGCCCGGTGCCGATTCCGGTTCCCGCGCAGCCCGGGCACCGGTTCCTGGTCTACAAGCAGGACCCGTCCGTCACCGCGCTCGGCGCCCGGTTGACCTTCATCCCGACCGTCGTGCTGAACGGACCGACGGACCTGCGCGTCCAGACCGAGTTGCAGGGCGTCACCCCGGTCGCGCGCAACATCAACGGCGACTTCGTCTTCACGCCCGGAACCCCGCAGTTCGACTGCGCGCACACGTTCGCCGTCGTCCGGGAGACGATGGCCATGTACGAGCGGCACAACGGCGGGGTCCCGATCCCGTTCGCATGGAACGTCGGGGGCGACACCGAGCGCATCACCGTGTTCCCGCACGCCGGCGAGGGCGCGAACGCCTTCTACACGCGGACTGCCAAGGCACTGAAGTTCCTCTTCTTCACGCCGCAAGGGCAGCCGCCGTCGAACGTGCTGTTCACGTGCCAGTCCTTCGACATCGTCGCGCACGAGACGGGCCACGCGATCCTGGACGGCCTCAAGCCGGGCTGGCTGTCGGCGGACAACCCGCCGCAGACCGGCGGCTTGCACGAGGCGTTCGGCGACATCACGGCGATCTTCCTGGCCCTGGCGCAACCGGACCAGGCGGACGCGCTCGTCGCGCTCACCAAGGCGAACCTGCACGACAAGTCGTTCCTGACGGAGCTGGCCGAGCAGTTCGGCAAGGCCCTCGGCATGCCGTCCGGGCTCCGCAACGCCGACAACGACCTCAAGCTCAGCGAGGTCGGCAACGAGGTGCACGCGATCTCGCAGGTGTTCACCGGCGCGATCTACGACATCCTCGCGGACGTCTACACCTTCGAGCTCAGCCGGCAGCAGCGCACGAAGGACGCGGCGGTCGTGCTGATCGAGACGGCGTCCACGCTGTGCAAGCTGGTGTTCGACGCGATCGTCGCGTCGCCCGCGACCGGGGCCCGGTACGTGGACGTGGCGAACCAGATGCTCCAGGCCTCGGCGAACCGCGGCGACCCGGCCATCTACCGGACGTTCATCCGCAACCGGTTCGCCGTCCGGGAGATCACGACGGCGGCGACGCCGCTGCGCGACCTGATGAGCGGGCAGATGGCGATGACCGAGGCCGCCTACACCGGGGACGGGCAGGACGTCACCGAGGTCCAGCCGCACGACGAGAACTCGGCGAGCCTGCTCGCCGGCCAGGACAGGTCGCGCTGCTGCGGGACGATGCAGATGCCCGAGTACCAGGCCGTCTCCGCGGAGAAGCTGGCCCAGGGCGGCTCACTGGAGGACGACGACATCCTCCGGAGCGGACTGGACGAGCTGCGCAGCACATTCAGCAAGTAGCGGCTCCATAGGCGGACGCTCGGTAGGCGGACGCTCGGCAAGCGGACGCCCGGTGTGTGGACGCTCGACAGGTCGGGTCGTCCAGCGCGTGGGGCCGTTCGGCGATGAATCCGTGCGGCGAGTAGGGATTCGCGGCGAGCGGGTAGAGAGCGGAGAGCAGACGAGTCGACGGGGAGGTGCGCGGCATGCGCGTGACGATCGAGAGCACCGGCGGTTTCACCGGCTACAGCACCGTCGTCGCGCAGTACGACACCGAGACCCTCCCCGCCGGCCAAGCGGACCGCGTCCGGCATGCGGTGGACGCCCTCGCCGCGGCGCACGCCCGCGGCGAGCGGGGCGAGATCGGCGCCGACCTGCCCGCCTACCGGATAACGGTCTCCGGCGACGGGGCGGAGGAGTACGGGGCAGCCGGGGAGACACGCGTCTACGAAGTCAGAGGCGACCCCACCGCGGGCGTCGCCTCAGTCCTCGGCACGCTCCTCGAAGGCCCCGACGCCACACCCTGACCCCGCCACACCCTGGTCGGCACGCCCTGAGTCGGCACACCCTGAGTCGGCACGCCCTGAAACCGCACGTCGTGCTGAACCGTCGTCATGCGCTGAACCGCAACACGAACTGACCCACCACGCCCCGCGCGGCACCCGACACCCCGGACTACGCCGCCTGAATCGAAGCCCTCACCGCCCAGCGTGAAGCGCCCCGCACTCTGGACCGCACGACCTGAAGCACAGGGCCTGAAGCACAGGGCCTGAAGCACAGGGCCTGAAGCACAGGGCCTGAAGCGAACGGCCAAGATCTGGACTGCGCAGTCTGGAACGAGCCGCCGTAGTCGGGCCGGTGCCGATCAGGTCCGGCCCGACCACGGGGTGGTTCAGCTGGTTTTGCGGTGGTCGCGGGCTGATTCGGCCGCGGCGTGGACGGCGGCGAGGTCCGCGCCGGTCGCGGCCATGGACGCGGCGGCGACCGCGCCCTCGACCAGTGGGGCGTCCGCGAGCAGCACGTCGTCGCCGTCGGCGTCCTCGATGAGCATCTTGGCGGTCAGCACGGAACTGCCGAGGTCGGCGAGCAACACGACCCCCTCACCGTCGTTGGCCGCGGCGACCGCCTGCTCGACTAGGTCGATGCTCGTCCCGAGCCGCCCTTCGGAGTCGCCGCCCGCGGGTTCGACCACGGCCTTGCCGACGCCCATGGCGCGGGCGACCTCGGCGACGCCCTCGGCCAGCGTCCGGCTGTGGGAGATGATGACGATCCCGACCATGTCACCCCTCCCCTGCGACATCGGCCAGGGCCTGGAGCAGCAGAGCGGTGGACGAGGCGCCGGGGTCCATGTGTCCCTCGCTGCGCTCGCCCAGGTAGCTGGCCCGGCCCTTACGCGCCCGCATCGGGACGGTGGCGTCCGCGCCCTTCGCGGCGGCCTCGGCGGCGGCCCGCGCGCATCCGGCCAGCTCGGAGCCGTCCGCCAGCGCCGCCTCGTACGCCGCGACCGCCGGAGCCAGCGCGTCGACCATCGTCTTGTCGCCCTCGACGGCCTTCCCGAGGTCCTGGACGCCCTCAAGTGCGGCCCGAAGCGCGTCGCCCAGCGCGACGGCGTCCACCTCGGCGGCGTCGCCGAACGCCTTGCCGGCACGGCGCAACGCCGTCCCGTAGAGGGGGCCGGACGCGCCGCCCGTCTTCGAGACGATGGCCCGTCCGGCGGCGATCAGCACCTTGCCCGGCGGAACGTCCTCGGGCAGCGCCTCCACGGCGGCGCGGAAGCCCCGGTCGAGGTTGAGACCGTGGTCGCCGTCGCCGATCGCCGCGTCCAGACGGGTCAACCGATCGGCGTCGGCGGACACCCGTTCGGCCGCCTGCCGGATCCAGGACGCGAAGTCCCCCGCGCTCATCGATCCAGCACCACTTGATCCGGCACCACTTGATCCGGCACCGCTCGATCCGGCACCGCTCGATGCCGTGTTCATCGGCCCCACCGGAGCCCGGGGGTCTCGACGGGCGCGTCCCAGAGGCGGGTCAGGTCGGGCGTCACCCGGCATACGCTGATCATGCAGCCCGCCATCTCCAGGCTGGTCACATAGGGCCCGACCAGGCGGCGCACGACGGTGGCGCCGTGCGCCTCCAGCCACTCGGCCGCCGCCGCGTAGGCGACGTACTGCTCGATCAGCGGGGTACCGCCCATCCCGTTGACCAGCACGAGCACCTCGGAGCCGGACAGCGGCATGTCCGCGTCGATGGCGCTGAGCGAGGCGTCGACGATCTCCACGGCGGTGCCGACCTTGACGCGCTCGCGGCCGGGCTCGCCGTGGATGCCGATGCCGAGCTCCATCTCGTCCTCGCCCAGCTCGAACGTCGGGGTCCCGGCGGCCGGGACCGTGCAGGACGACAGCGCGACGCCGAACGACCTGCTGCGCTCGTTCACCTCCCGAGCCACCGCCGCGACGTCCGCGAGGGGCGCGCCCTCCTCGGCGAGCGCCCCGGCGATCTTCTCCGCGAACAGCGTGGCGCCGGTGCCGCGCCGCCCGGCGGTGAACGTGCTGTCCTCCACCGCGACGTCGTCGTCGACGATGACGGAGACGACCTCGATGTCCTCGTCCTCGGCCAGCTCGGCGGCCATCTGGAAGTTCATGACGTCGCCCGTGTAGTTTTTCACCAGGTGGAGGACGCCGGCGCCGCCGTTGACCGCCATCGTCGCGGCGATGATCTGGTCGGGGACGGGAGAGGTGAACACCTCCCCGCAGCAGGCCGCGTCCAGCATCCCGTATCCGACGAACCCGGCGTGCAGCGGCTCGTGACCGGATCCGCCGCCCGACACCAGGGCGACCTTCCCGGTTCGCGGGGCGTCTCCTCGGACGACGGTCCCGTTCTCTGGATCGACCTTCAGCGACGGGTGCGCGGCGGCCAGTCCGCGCAGCGCGTCGGACACCACGTCCGCCGGGGCGTTGATGAGTTTGCGCATGTCTCAGCTCTACCCCGGCGAACGGCCCCATCCCAGACCCAATCGTTGATCATGCGATATCGGGGTGCCCGGACGGCCCGCACCCGCATAGGTTGCATCCGTGACGAAGCCACCCAAGATCCTCTACGACTGCGACACCGGCATCGACGACGCGATGACGCTGCTCTATCTGGCCTCGCTGGTCCAGGCGGGGAAGGCCGAGCTGACGGCGGTCGGCACCGTCCACGGAAACATCGACCCCATGACCGGCGCGCTCAACACGCTGCGCGTCCTGGAGGCCGCGGGCATCCCGGTGGCCGGCGCGGACGGGCCCGGGCAGGGCGCGGACGGGCAGGGCGCGGACGGGCAGGGGGTGCCGGTCGCGGTCGGCGCCGCACGGCCGATGGCGCAGGACGTCCACTACGCGCTGGACTGGCACGGCACGGACGGCCTCGGCGACACGCACCTTCCCGAGCCCGCGGGACGCCCGGTCGCCGAACCCGCTCCGGCGCAGATCGTCCGGCTGGCCCGCGCGATGCCCGGCGAGCTGACCCTGCTCGCGACCGGTCCGCTGACCAACCTGGGCGCGGCGCTGCTGCTGGACGAGGAACTGCCGTCGCTGATCCGCGAGGTCGTCGTGATGGGCGGCGCGTTCGACCACCCCGGCAACATCACCACGCACGCAGAGGCGAACATCTGGCACGACCCCGAGGCCGCCGACCTCGTGTTCGCCGCGGACTGGCCGATCGTCCTGGTGCCGCTGGACGCCACGCACCCGACCGCCGTCCACGACGACTGGCTGGACCGGCTCGCCGCGCACGACACCACGGTCGCCCGGTTCGCCGCGAACATCCTTGAGTTCTACGCGGACGCCTACACGCCCACCCTGAAGCGCCGGGGCGCGGTCATCCACGACGCCCTCGCCGCGATGCTCGTCGTCGACCCCGAACTCGGCGAGTACGTCCAGCGCCCGGTCCGGGTGGAACTCCGAGGCGAACTGACGCGCGGCACGACGGTGTGGGACGCCCGCTCACTGCCCGCCGACGACACCCGCCGTCCGGTGAAGGTGGCCATCGGCAGCGACGTGGCGGCGTTCCAGGAGCGCCTCCTGTCGGCCCTGCTCACCTTCTGACACACCGCACGCTCGGGCGGGCCACGCGTTCGGCCGTGCCGCGCGTTCGAGCGGGGAGCACGTTCGGGCAGGCCGCGCGTTCGGGCAGGCCGCACGTTCGGGCAGGCCCGTTCCGACAGGGTCTCCCGTCTCGACAAGCGCCCGTTGGAGCAGACCTTCGTTTCTGACAGGACCCTGTTCTGACAGGCCGCACGTTGGGGCTGGGTCAGGTTCAGACAGGCACGTTCAGCCTGGGCGTGTTCGGGCAGGGCCTGTTGGGACGGGGCTCGCCTCTGACGCCGTCGGCCTTCGAGGGCTGCGCGGTGGGCGGTCGCGTCCGTATCCGGGCACCCGGAACGTTCGCTGAAAGCGCGATCTCCGGGTGTACCCGAAACCGTTCGCCGACCTTATGGTTGAACTGTGACCAATGTTCTGGACGACAGCGAACTGCAGCGAATCCTTGCCGTGATGGCGCACCCGGACGACGTCGACTTCGGCGCGGCCGGGACGGTGGCGGGCTGGACGGACCGCGGCATCGAGGTCGTCTACCTCATGGTCACCGACGGCGACGCGGGCGGCTTCGACGACGAGGTCTCGCGCGAGGAGATGGCCGCGCTGCGCCGCGAGGAGCAACGCGCGGCGGCCAAGTGCGTCGGGGTCAGCGACGTCCGGTTCCTCGGCTACCCGGACGGGCGGGTCGAGGCGACCTTCGATCTGCGCCGCGACATCGCCCGCGTGATCCGGCAGGTGCGGCCGGACCGGGTGCTGATGCCGTCCCCCGAGCGGAACTACGAGCGGATCTATCCGAGCCACCCCGACCACCGGGCGGTCGGCTCGGCCGCGCTCGACGCCGTCTACCCCGACGCCCGCAACCCCTACGCGTTCCCGGAGCTGCTCGCCGACGAGGGCCTGGAGGCGTGGACGGCGCGGGAGGTGTGGATCAGCGGCGGCCCCGTCGTCAACCACTACGTCGACATCACCGACCGGTTCGACCGCAAGGTCAGCGCGCTGCGGGCGCACGCCAGCCAGACCGCGCACATGGGGGACGAGCTTCCGGAGATGCTGCGCGGCTGGCTCAGCGCCAACGCCGCCGCCGCGGGGCTCCCCGAGGGGCGCCTCGCCGAGTCGTTCCAGGTCGTCGACACAGCCTGATTCAAGGCGTCTCGAAGACACGCCGATCAGGTCACGCCGCCCAAGTCTCGGTCACTTAGCAAATACACTCCATTACGAGCTGTAATCAGCCTCCGAGCGGGCATGTACCCCCATGTGACAGAACTCGGGGGGTCGTCATGCCGCGTGAGATCGAGGCCACCGCCACATCCGCCGCCGCGCCTGAGGTGATCTTCAAGCACCTGTGCGTACCGGAGGCCTGGGACGAGTGGGGCGGTTTCTGGACCAGGGTGCGGCGGGAGTCCGCCGGCGATGAGCACCCGAACGGGCTCGGGGCCGTCCGATACGTCCGGTCCTGGCGCGAGGAGGTCGTGGCGTGGGATCCGCCGCGGCACTACGGGTACATCGCGCTCGCCGGACACCCGGAGCGGCGCCTCCGCGCGGACATCACGCTGGAGCCGCACTTCGCCGGCACGCTGATCCGCTGGCGCGGCGAGGTGGACGGATTCCCGGGCACCGGGCCGTTCACGACCGCCGTCCTGCGCCGCCGCCTCGGCACGTACGCGCGCCGGGTGGCACGGCATTCCGAGCGCTGCGAGCCGGGCTGCCCGGCCCGCCTTCCGGGCGCCCTCTAAGGCCCGCCCGCAGGCAGCCGCGCACGCCGGTCGAGCCCCGCACGCCAGTCAAGGCGGTCCGGCCGGTCAAGGTCGTCCCGCCCGCCTCAGGCACGCACACCGCTTGAGGTCTGGCACGCCTCCAGTCCTGGCACGCAAGCCGGACCAAGCGCGCACGCCGCTCAAGGCATGCACGCCGCATCGGGCCGCGTACCAATCCAGGCACGTACGCCCATGCGGCACCAGACGCACCCCAATCCGGACGCCCGTACGGATCGAGGGGCCGGACGCAAGGCAAGGCCAGGCGCGCACGCGGATTGACACGCGTACCAGGTCAGGCACGCACGCCCCCCAGGCGCACAGGCCCGACCGGGCACGCACACCGGTCGGGCACGCACACCGGTCAGGCACGCACACCGGTCAGGCACGCACACCGGTCGGGCACGCACACCGGTCGGGCACGCGCACGGTCGGGCACGCGCGCTGAGCCGGGGCCAGGCACCGCCAGGTCAGGCAAACAGGCCGGATCACCACGCGCACCAGGTCAGGCACGTACGCCACCCAGGCGCACAGGTCGGACCAAGCCTGCTCTGGCCGAGGCACGCGGACCGGAATGGCACGCGCACCAGGTCAGGCACGCGAGCGGATCGGACACACACCGGTCCAGGCGCGCAGGCCGCGCCAGGCATGCATGCCGTCCAGAGGCACGCCCAGTTCGGACCAGGTACGCCGACCGGCTTGGCGCGCGCACCTGAATCGGCCCGCACACCAAGCCAGGAACGCGTGCCGGATCGGGGCACGCGCCGGTCCAGGCAGGTGCGTTGCGCCAGGCACGCATGCCGTCCAGGCATGCGCGTCACGTGAGGCGCGTGCCGTCCAGGCACGCGTGGTTTGGGAGCAGGCGCGGGTTTGGAGCAGCGCGTGCAACGGGCGAGACATGCGGGCCGGGCGGGCACGCGCGCCAAGCAAGGCACGCATGCCGGATCGGGGCACGAGCCGTTCTGGGCACGCATGCCGAACAGGGCTCGCGCATGGCGTCCCGGCATGCGCGGCTCGGGTCAGGTGCGCGTAGGTCGGAACAGGCACGTGCGCCGGCCGAGACACGCGCGGACTCGGCGGGGTCGCGCTGCCGAACCGGGCGCGCGCGTCCGCCAGGTCCACGCACCGGTTCAGGCAGGTGTGCCGGCAGGAGTACGCGTCCCGATCCGGGCGCGCGCCGAGCCAGGCACTCCCGCCGAGCCAGGCGTGCACCTTCGTCGGGCGCGCACATAGGTCGGAGCAGGTAAGCGCGCTGATCCAGGCACTTCGCCGTCCAGGCGCATGCACCGGATCAGGCGCGCGGGCCAGCAGTAGGTAAGCGCCCGGATTCTGCATGCACGGCAGATCCGGCACGCGCCAGGCCGGCACGCACGTCCTGCCTGGGGCGGCGCGCCGGATCAGGTACGTGCGCTGGTTCGCGTACGCGCGGCAGGTCTGCGCGTACGGGGGCCGGGCGCGTCAGGTCAGGGCTTGTGTCCGGTTCAGCCGCGCGTGTCGGACCGGGCACGCGGGTCGGGCAGGCACACCTGTTCGAGGCGCACTCCAAGTTCACGCTTTACGTCAGTTCTGGGTCGCACGACATTCGGGGGAATCGATGCGGCGTTATCTCATTGTGCTCGCTCTCGCGGCGGGTATCGGGGCGGGTTCGACCGCCTACTGGGTCACGGCGGACGGGACGCGGCACGCAAGCGGCGGTGTCGTTAAGTCCGGCGAGCCTTCGGCAGGTGGGCGGGAGGTGAACGCGGTCCAGCTCGCCGCGCGCCCGTTCGACTCCGTGACACTGCGCCGGGCCGTAGACGCCTATATCCAGAAACGTCCGGGCAAGGCGGGGGTGATGGTGACGGATCTGCGGACGGGCATGTCGTTCGGCGAGAACGAGAAGGGCCGGTTCGTCAGCGCCAGCATCATGAAGGTGGACATCCTGTCCAGCCTCCTGCTGCAACGGCAGCGCGACGGCCGAGGCCTGACCGGTGGCGAACGGGCCTTGGCCGGGACGATGATCCGGCAGAGCGACAACTCGGCGGCGAACGCCCTGTACTCCGCGGCGGGGGACGGTCCTGGCGTCGCGGACACGAACAAAGCCTTCGGCCTGAGGCACACTAAGCCGTTTCACACCTCGTGGGGTTCGTCCCTGACCAGCCCGGCCGACCAGGTGCGCTTGTTGACGAACCTGGCATCGGACGCGAGTCCGCTGGAGCCGCGCGCCCGCCGGTACGTCCTGGGCTTGATGGGTTCCGTGCTGGACGAGCAGGCGTGGGGCATCAGCGCGGCTGCGCGTCCGGGCGAGAAGG
This sequence comes from Spirillospora sp. NPDC049024, assembly GCF_040649235.1. Classification (NCBI taxonomy): domain Bacteria; kingdom Bacillati; phylum Actinomycetota; class Actinomycetes; order Streptosporangiales; family Thermomonosporaceae; genus Spirillospora; species Spirillospora sp. NPDC049024. The sequence continues at coordinate 147,333 of NZ_JBEZFD010000012.1, read as the reverse complement.
TGGCGTTGAAGAACGGCTGGACGCCGGTCCGCCACCAGGGGCACGGCTGGGCGATCAACAGCATCGGCCGCATCACCGGGCATGACCACGACTTCCTCATCGCGGTGTGCAGCGGCGACAGCCCGACGATGGGAGCGGGAGTGTCGACGGTGGAGCACATCGCCGAGATGGTCGTTGACGCCATGCGTGCGTCGCATCAGTGAGCGCCATCGGACGCTGGGCATATTCCGAACGGTGAGCACATTGCGGACGCTGAGCACCATCGGACGCTGAGCAGGGGCTCGGGAAGTGCCGGGCTCGGAGGAGCGTCGCCGAGTAGGGCCTGCTGGACGGGGCTACGTCGGCGGTGGAGGTGTCTCGCGCAAGACCCTGGCGCGGGGAGAGTGCGCCGCTCGGAGGAGTGTCAGGCTCGCGGCAGCGGGAGAGCTGGAGAGCTGAGAGCGGGAGGCAGACTGGGCTCGGGTCGAGCCTGGAGTCGGCGTTGGCGGGACCGGGCGGCGGGCCGGCCGCCCAGCGAGCGCCGGGGACGTCAGCGGTGCAGGGGTCGGGTGAGCTTCTTGCCGTCGGTGGCGGCCACGGCGACGCAGGTGACGGTGCGGTCACCGGACTTCCACGAGTCGGCCGTGGGGTAGTAGTAGGAGCTCGCGATGCCCCGTGCGGCCGGGTCGCGGTTGATCCGCGCCTGCGTGCGGAGCTTGCAGCCGGTCGAGGCGAGCTGCTGGAGCCGCGCCTCGGGCGGCATGACGAAGCCCTTCAGCTTGAAGACGGCCGTCACCTCGCCGTCGTGCGGGCCGGCGCAGGGGACGATCTTGACGCTCTCGACCTCGACGGGGGCCTCGGTCGCGGTGCTGGTGGTGGCGCCCGAGTTGTCGTTGATGCAGTCGCCGAGCTTCATCTTCTGGGCGTCGACCTCCTTGGGCTTGGTCGCGGTCGGCTTGGGAGTGGCCCCGTCATCGGACGAGCCGCCGCCGCGCAGGGCGTACCCGACGATGCTGAGCACGATCCACAGGCAGGCCAGCGCGATCCCGGCGATCGCGAGCCCGCGGCCCTTGCCGCCCTTCTTCGATATCTGGCTGAGGGAGATGATCCCGAGGACGAGGCCGACGAGGCTGACGCACGGGATGAGGCCGGTCACGAGCGCGGCGATCGCCAGGCCGTTGGTCTTCTCGGTGTTCGAGCCGTAGGGCGACCCGGGGCCGTGATCGCCCGGCATCGGCGGAGGAGGCGGGTAGGGCGCCTGGGGGCCCGGCTGCGGGGGCCCGGAGGGAGGGTATGTCATGAAGAGCGACTGTCCCATACCGGACGGTGCTCGTGATCATGATGTACGGGAATCGGGAATTACGATTCGCTCACAACCGCAGAGAAAACGTTTACCTCCGGGCCGGTCCGGGCAAGAGGATAGGCCTCATACGCCCGACTAGACGAGGCGGCGGGCGGCGGCCCAGCGCGACAGCTCGTGCCGGTTCGAGAGCTGGAGTTTCCGCAGGACGCTGCTGACGTGCGTCTCCACCGTCTTCACCGAGATGAACAGCTCCTTGGCGATCTCCTTGTAGGCGTAGCCGCGCGCGATCAGCCGCAGCACGTCGCGCTCCCGCTGGGTGATCTGGTCCAGTTCCGGGTCGACGGCCGGGGCGTCCGTGGCGGCGAACGCGTCCAGGACGAACCCGGCCAGCCGCGGCGAGAACACCGCGTCCCCCTCGGCGACCCGGCCGATCGCGTCCGTCAGCTCGGGGCCGGAGATCGTCTTGGTGACGTAGCCGCGGGCCCCGCCCCGGACGACGCCGATCACGTCCTCTGCCGCGTCCGACACCGACAGCGCGAGGAACTTGGACGTAACGGCCCCGTGCAGCCGCCGCAGCACCTCGATGCCCCCGCCGCCGGGCAGGTGGACGTCCAGCAGCACCACGTCCGGCTGCGTCCCGCGGATCACCGCGACCGCCTCGTCGACGTCGCCCGCCTCGCCGACGATCTCGACGCCGCCGCCCAGCTCCGCCTTCACACCGGTCCGGAACATCTGGTGGTCGTCGACCAGCACGACCCTCTTCAACGCCTCACTCATGTCCCGCTCCTCCGTGGGCGGCGGCCACCGGAATCCCCGGTCGGCCGCCGCTCATGCCGCGTGCCCCGGGAGGACGCCCCGGCGGCCGCGCTCATGACTTCTTGATCTCCAGGCGCACCTCGGTGCCCTCGCCCGGCGCGGTGCGGACGGTGGCCTTCCCGCCGTTGCGCTCCATACGTCCGATGATGGACCCCCGCACGCCCATCCGGTCCGCCGGGACCTGGTCGAGATCGAATCCCTTGCCCCGGTCGCGGACGAAGACGGCGATCTCGTCGCCCTCCACCTCCGCGTACACCGACACCGACGGCGCCTCCGCGTACTTGGCGGCGTTCACCATCGCCTCCCGCGCGGCCTGCAGCGCGGCGCCGAGCCGCTCGTCCAGCGCCGTGTCGCCCACGCAGACGACCTCGATCGGCACGCCGTGGTCGTCCTCGACCTCGCCCGCCGTCTCCCTGATCGCGGCGGCGAACGTCCGGTCGGGGTCGGCGCGCGGCTGGTAGAGCCATGTCCGCAGCGTCCGCTCCTGGGAGCGGGCGAGCCGCTGCACCTCGCGGGTGTCGTGCGCGTTCCGCTGGATGAGCGTCAGCGTGTGCAGCACCGAGTCGTGGATGTGCGCGGCGAGCTCGGCGCGCTCCTGCGACCGGATGCGCTCGTGCCGCTCCGCGTCGAGGTCCTGCCAGAGCCGCACCACCCACGGCGTCACGATCACCGCGACCCCGGTCAGGATGATCAGCGTGGCGATGAGGACGGACCGCGCCTGGTCGGCCTCCACCTTCTGCGCCACGAACCCGCCGATGCCGCCGACGACGAGGAGCAGTCCGAGCAGGCTGCGCAGCCACCGCTGGCGCAGCGGCAGCGTCCAGCGCTGCCGCTGGTCGCGGTCGGCCTGCTGCCAGAGGATCGCGGCGCCGACGCCGCCGACGATGAACGGCCACAGCGCCCACCGGACGACCCCCGCCGCTCCCCACGGCAGCGCGGCGAGCCCCATCGCGACGGCCGCGTAGGCGAGCAACTGGCCCCAGTCCCGTCCGCGCCGCCGCCCTGCCTCGGCCGGGGCCTTCTCCTGGGCGGGCACGAGGATCCAGAACGCGGCGTAGGCGGCGAGGCCGAGCCCGCTCGCGACCGTGAGCAGCACGAACGCGCCGCGGATGAGGAACACGTCCACGCCGAGATGCGAGGCCAGGCCCCGGCTCACTCCGGCGATGAGCCGCCCTTCGGCCGCCCGCTCCAATCGGGCGGGCGTGGCAGGCGCCGTGTCCACCGGCCCCGGTGGCCCCGCCGGCCGTTCCGCCGTCCCCTGCTTCACCGCCGCCCTTCCCAAGGTTCTCCCACGTCATCGATGGTCACACGCCCGGACATAATCCGCATCAGGGACCAGCCCTGGTACCGCCTCAGGGTCGAAACCAGGCATTGATCCAAAATGGGTCTAGCGCCGGCCTCTCACCGTCGGGCCTGGAGCGGTGTTGCGCGGTTCGCCTGACCGGAGGCGCGGCGAGTTGCTCGACCCGTCTCGCGCGAGTGCCCGCCGCACCTGGCCGGCGCTTGCCGCGATCTTGCGAATGGCCGTCCTGTCGGTGCGGCGGTCCGGTGTCGGCCGACCGCCAGCGCGTCACGTATGCCGGTTCGTAGCATGCGGCAATGGCGAGTGACGGGCACGTGATCTGGGTCAAGCCGTTCGACCCGGCCAACCACGGGAGCGACACGGCCGGACGGCGCGGCGAGTGCGGTTGGCACGGCCAGACCGAACAGCGCGGGCCCTGCGGGGAGCCGTTCGCCAGTGTGAAACTCCAGTACGCAGACTATGCGCCCGTGCAGTCTGCTTGCGCTCGGGCGCTGCGTGAGATCTCGCAGCGGTACGGGTTTCCGATCCCGCCCGAGTCTGCTTGATCGAGCGTCAGCCCCCTCGACCGCCGCCACAGTGAACTGTCGGTGGCGGCCCGGAAGCGCGCACGAACCCTGAGCCCAGCGTGACCCTGGTTCCAATCTCGGGGGAGAGTCAGGGGCGTCCCCGATACCGTCCGTCGCCGGTGGCGCGCGACCATGGCTGGCATGGGCGAGGAAGAGGGTCGGAAAGAGGACCTGCGCGGGCCTGGCGGCGACGCGAGCGAGAGCGGACACGGCGTGGGCCAGGGCGTTCACGACAGCGTGGGCAATGGCGTGGGCAACGGCGTTGAGGACGGCGTTGGACACGGCGAGCGGCACAGCGAGGGCCGCGGCGAGGCGCGCGACGGCGAGCAGGGCGTCGGGAAGCAGAGCGTCGGGAAGCAGGCCGCGGACGGTTACCGGCGGCTTGCGCGTGACGCCGAGCGGAAGGTGCTGGCCGGTGTGTGCACCGGGCTCGGCCGCTACACCGGCATCGACCCGGTCGTGTTCCGCGTCGGGTTCGCGATCCTCGTCCTCGCGCACGGGCAGGGGGTCTTCCTCTACATCGCGGCGGCGCTGCTGATGCCGGCGAGCCCGGACGAGTCGTCGATCGCCGAGCAGATGCTCAAGCGGTGGTTCGACGGGCAGGCCGTCCTCACGATCCTCGGCGCGCTGCTGTGCGTCGGCGTCACGTTCAGCCTGTTCGGCGGGGTCCTCACCGACGCGATCGCGTTCCTCGTGGTGTTCGGGCTGGTGCTGCTGGTCGCGCACTCGCGGGGCGTGGACCTCGTGGCCGTGGCGCGCTCCACCCCCGAACGGATCACGGGGTATCCGCCGGAGCCCTCCGCCGCGTGGGCCCGGCCGGAGCCCGCCACCGTCGGCGGCGTCTCCCTAAGCAAGGACGGGCCTCTCGGCGGGCACGGGCCCTCCGGGCCCGGGGCGAGCGGCCTGCCCGACGGCATGATCGACCTCGCCGCGTACTCGGCCGCGTGGGCGGAGACGCCCGCGGCCACCGCCCCCTTCGGCACCGCCCCCTTCGGCACCGCCCCCTTCGGCACCGCCCCCTTCGGCACCGCGCCCGCGGGCTCCGCGACCAAGGCGCCCGCCCAGCACGGCTGCGGAGGCGGGACGTCGCCGGTGGCGGCGATCACGATGCTCGCCGCCATGGCCGCCGGCGCGGCGATGATCCCGGTGGCCCGGGCCTACCCGGCGCCGGACTCCTGGCTGATCGTCATGGCGCCCGCGCTCGCCGTCATCGGGCTCGGCCTGGTCGTCGGCGGCTGGTTCCGCACCCGCGGCCTCGCGGCGGCCGGGACCGTGCTGACCCTCGCCATGCTGACCACCTCGGTCGCGGGCGACGTCCCGCGCAACGCCGAGTACGGCGAGGTCAACTGGCGTCCCACCGACACCTCGCAGATCGGCCGCCTGTACAAGGTGGGCATCGGGCAGGGCGACCTGGACCTCTCCGCTCTGCCGGTCGTGGCCGGCCAGCGGGTCACGATCGACGCCGAGGTCGGGGTCGGCGGGCTGGAGGTCACGGTGCCGCCCACCGCCCGGGTGCTGGTGGACGCGCGGATCGGGCTCGGCGACGTGCGGGTCGACCACAGGACGACGAGCGGGCCCGCCGCCAAGGTCGTGCAGACCCTGGAACCGGAGGGCGCGTCCACCGCGAACCCGCCAGTGATCGTCCTGCGGATCCGCGGGAAGCTCGGGGACGTGGACGTGCACCGTGTCTGAACAGCGGCGGGCCGCCCGCGACGATCCCGGCGCCACCCATGCCGACGACATCTACGCGATCGATACCGACCTCAGAGACACCGACCTCAGAGACACAGATCTCAGAGACACCAGGTTCAGAGACACGGGTTCGGAGCCACAGCGTTCAGAGACACAGCATCCAGCGGGATGGGGGCGGGCGGGAAGATGACCGGTCAGAAGCGGTTCCGGTTCGATCCGGCAGGGCCCGTGACGGGGCTGTTCTTCCTCTTCCTGGCGGGGCTGTTCCTCGCGGACGGGCTGACGGACGGGGACGTCCTGCCGCTGACGGCCATGATCCCGGTCGTGCTGATCGGGCTCGGGCTCGTCGGGACGGTCCGGGTGCTGACCCGCTCGCGCCGCCGGCACCTGCGCTGACGTGGGGCTGTGACCCGTGCCGCAGCGCCCGGGGCTTCCCCTCGCGCCGGGAACGCCAAGTAGTGTGATCCCGACGGCAGGTGACGAAGCGAGGGTCGATGGCGGGGAAGGCCGGCACACCGGAGGCGGGTTGCGCGGACATGCTGCCCGGCTCCCGGTCCGCGCTGGACCCGGGGCGCGCCATCAAGCCGGGCCGGCACGGCCTCTCCCCCGAGACCGTCGCCGGGATCCAGCGTGAGCGGCTGATCGACGCGTTCGTCCACGTCGTCTCGGAGCGGGGCTACGCGCACACGACGATCAGCCGGGTCACCGAGGGCGCGGGCGTCACGAAGAAGACGTTCTACGCGCACTTCTCCGACCTCGACGAGTGCTTCCTCGCCGCCTACCAGCGCGGCATGGACATCCTTCTCCGCCGCATGACCGAGGCCTACGAGGCCGCCCCGACGTGGCCGGACGGGATCCACGCCGGGCTCCGCACGCTGCTCGCCGCCCTCGCCCGGGAGCCCCGGTTCGCGCGGGCGTCGCTGGTCGAGGTGAACGCGGCGGGCCCGCAGGTCAGGCAGGCGCGCATCGACAACCTCACCCGGTTCCGCGTCTTCTTCACCGACCCGTCCCTGCCGCCCGTCCCGATCCCGGTCGTGGACGCGATCGTGGGCGGCATCTACAGCGCGATCCACGTCCAGATGGAGACGGGCGAGGCGGAGGAACTGCCGTCGCTGCTGCCGTCCCTCACCTACTTCGCGCTGCTTCCCCTCGTCGGCCGCGAGGCCGCCTCCCCGTACCTGGCCGACGCCCCCGGCTGACCTGGCGCGACCGGCTCGCGGTCCCGTCCCGGCGGCCCGGACCCCTACGCGCCTCCACGGGTTGACCTTCTGACCGGATGCGGCCGGACGTCCCCGAGCATCTTGACGTGAAAAACCCACGGGTTTCTATTGGTGTGGATCTTCCGCGGGACGGCCGGGCCGTCCCGCGCCGACCCCCGGTTCACGCGCGGCGGGCCTAATCCCCCGGGGCCCGCCGCGCGTCTTCATCTTCTGGAGGACCCATGCGGCAGGCCGTGCCCGCGCTGAGCCTGCTCCCCGGCGCGCTGCTCACCGCGCTTCTCGCCGCCTCGCTGGCCGGCTGCAGCGACTCCGGAGAGCCCGCCTCCTCCCGCCCCTCAGCGTCCCCCACGGCGCGTCCGACGCCGCCGCCGCTGAACGGGGTGCGGCCCGGAGTGGAGAAGAAGTCGGCGCTGGACGGCACCTGGACGGCGGGTTCCGGCTCCCAGCGCGTGGCCCTCTTCTTGTTCCGGGGCGCCGCCGCCCTCAACTCGCCGGGTTTCTGCACCGGCACCGTCGACGCGAAGGGCCGGATCAAGCTGAGCTGCGCGAACGGCTCGCACGACCGGATCGACGGACAGGCCGTCCTGCGCTCGGGGAAACTCGTCGTCACCTGGGCGGGAGGCCCGAAGGACGTGCTGCAGCGGCGTGCAAGCTGACCGCGAACGCCGGCCCCGGATTCGTCAGCTCAGGCGAACCCTCATAGGGCTCCTCGCCGCCAGGGACACCGCCGGGGACACCGTGAGCGCCGCCGTGCACCCGGACCCGGTTGGCCCGCAGCGGGCGCTCGGTGACGCCGCGCGCGGTGATCACCACCTCCGCCAGTTCGCCCGCGATCAGCGTGCTGACCTGGGCCCGGATCGTTCTGCCATGGCCGGGCGGCCAGGTGGTCAGCCAGATCTCGCCGTCGAGCGGGACGTGCACCGGCGCGTCGGGGTCGAACCGGACGAGCCGCCACCACTCGCCCGGACGTCCGGCGAGTGCGCGGACGCGGGCGGCGAGCTGCCCGACGGTCGCGGGACGGAGGGCGATCACGCGGGCGTGCGGATCGTCCTGGCCGCGCATGGTGAGATCGGGAACCACGGAAAGGTCCACGGGAAGAGTCCTTCGTGCAGGTGTGTCGGCCGGAGACGGATCGTCAGCGGGAACGGGGACCGTCGGCAGGAGCGCCGATCGCCCAGAACCGGGTCAGCGACAACACGAAGGACACAGCGCGCTGGCCACGCGGCCAAGGGCCACGGGGCTGTCTGTCTGCGCGCGCTTCGTCACGCACACAAGGAGACACTCGGTAACCGAAGCTTGTCAAGCTGATCACGCAGAGTCGGCCGGAATCGCCCGCCGAGTGCCTGTCCGTCCTTCCGCGAACCCTCGCCCCATCCGCGAACCCCCGTCCGCGCCGCGGGCTCAGCGGCTGAGGAACACGTACACGGCCCAGGTGAGTACCAGGGTCACGAGCAACGACCCCAGGCATCCCAGCCGGGAAGAGGAAAAGAAGAACATAGGCGGCTCGTACCCCGGAAACGCCAGATATCCCCTGATCAGAACTCCCTGCCCGCCCTGCCGGGCCATTCGCCCGTGCTCACTGGCCCGCTTCCCCGCCTCGAAAATGGAACGTTCCCAAGCGGTGCCCGGAAGGGCGGCTCGCCCTCCCCCAGCCCGTAAGGACCGGCCGGTAGGCGGGCGACGGGGCGATGGGGCGACCGCCTTGGGCTGATGAGTCGGCTGTCTTGGGGCGGTTAGGCGACCGCCTTGGAGTTGGCGGGTGGCCGCCTATGGGGGCGGGTCGGGTGGGTGGGGGCGGGAGGTCGGGGTGGCCGGCTTGGGGGTGGCTGGGCGGTCGGGGTGGGGTGGGGCCGGCGTCTTGGCTGGTGGGGGGTGGAAAGCGAGCTAATGCGTGTTTTTAGGCAAAAACCGGAGAAAGTGTGGATGTTCCTATTACGGTCGGCCAGGAGCCGCCCACAGAACGGAGGCTCCCGGCCGATCGGACAGTCCAACGCTGCGGAGAAGCAACGTGACCCCCCAGACCAGAACAGACACCGCGGAAGCGACCCACATGGACGAGGTGGACGTGAACCCCGACGTCCACCGGGCCACCGAACCCGACGAGGAGCAGATCCTCCGGGAGCTGTACGGCGAGCCCGACGCCGAAGGGATCTTCCGCGGGGAGGGCCTGGCCGGCGTGGACGGCGCAGACTCGGCAGGCACAGGTCCAGGCACAGCAGGCACAGGCTCGGACGGCACAGGCCAGGACGGCGCGGACCTGGGCGGTACGGCATGAGCGCCGCCGGGATGATCGCCGCGGCCCGCAAGTCGCTCGGGATGTCGGGCCGCCCTAACACGATCACGCGGGAGTACGCGGCCAGGCACGGGAACGAGTTCCTCAGGGCGTCCTGGTGCGACATGGCCATCACCTACTGGGCGCGCCACAGCGGGAACGCGAGCGCCGTCCTGCCGGGCGGGGACCGCGCCTACACCGTGTGGCACGCGCAGGACTTCCAGAAGGCCGGACGCTGGCACAGCGGGACGACCGCGAGCGTCAACCAGGCGAAGCCCGGCGACATCGTGTTCTTCGACTGGGGCGCCACCAACAGCATCGGCGCGATCGACCATGTCGGCGTCGTCGAGAAGGTCCTCGGCGGCGGGCGGCTGCAGACGATCGAGGGCAACACGAGCGACTCGGTGAGGCGCCGCGTCAGGGACTCCGGCGTCATCGCCGGTTACGGACGGCCCGCGTACGGCGGGGGCAACTGGACGGAGGACATGGTGAAGAAGCTGCCGCAGCTGAGCAAGGGCGACCACGGGGAGCACGTGGAGAGCCTGCAGGGGCTGCTGCTCGCGCGCAGCCACCCCGAGGTGAGCATGACCGGGAAGTTCGACGACACCACCGAGTCGGCCGTCAGGGCGGTGCAGCGGTGGGGCGGCGTCTCCGACGACGGGATCGTCGGGCCGAAGACCTGGCCGGTTCTGCTCCGCGTGCACTAGCGGCCATCAGTCCCCCAGACGTCGGTAAATAAGAGACGTCGGGGACTAGTACGGCATTCAACCCCGGATTAGGTTCGTAGGGTCGCCTTCCACGGAGGTGGCCCCGATGACGTGGCCGGATCAGCGTGCCCCGCCCAGGGACGTCTCTCACTGTCCACCCCGAGACGTCCCTGGGAGAAACCGCATGCCACGTATCCGTGTCGAGGTCGACGGAGCGACGTACGAAGACGACGTCGAGCCGCGCCTCCTTCTCGTCCAATATCTGCGCGAACGGCTGGGGAAGGTCGGGACCCCGGTCGGGTGCGACACCAGCAACTGCGGAGCCTGCACCGTCCTGATGGACGGGATGAGCGTGAAGAGCTGCTCCGTGCTCGCCGTCCAGGCGGACGGCCACGACGTGACGACCGTCGAGGGGCTCGGCGTCGACGGCACCACGCACCCGATGCAGCAGGCCTTCCACGAGGAGCACGCGCTCCAGTGCGGCTACTGCACGCCCGGCATGATCATGGCGTCGCTCGACCTGCTGCGGGAGAACCCCGACCCGTCCGAGGACGAGGTCCGGGAGGGGCTGGAAGGGAACCTGTGCAGGTGCACGGGCTACCAGAACATCGTCAAGGCCGTGCGGCGGGCGGCGAGCGAGATGCGCGAGCCCGGCCGGCAGGAGGTGACGCCGTGACCGTGCAGGAGGTCGGCACCCCGCGCAAGCGGTCCGAGGACGCCCGGCTCATCACCGGCCGGACCAAGTGGACCGACAACATGACGCCCGCGGGCACGCTGTACGTGGCGTTCCTGCGCAGCCCGTTCGCGCACGCCCGGATCACCCGCGTCGACACCGCGCCCGCGAAGGAGCGTCCCGGGGTCGTCGCCGCGTTCAGCGGCCAGGACTTCGCCGCGGAGCAGGGTTCGCTGCCGTGCGCGTGGGTCGTGACCGAGGACATGAAGCATCCGGACCATCCGCCCATGGCGGTGGACGAGGTCCGCTACGTCGGCGAGCCCGTCGCTTGCGTCGTGGCACGGGACAAGGCCGCGGCCGTCGACGCCCTGGAGGAGATCGACGTCGACTACGAGCCGCTGCCCGCCGTGGTGGACATGGAGGCGGCCATAGCCGACGGCGCCGATCTGGTGCACGAGGGCCTGGGGACGAACAAGTCCTACACGTGGGTGTTCGAGAACGGGGATCTCGACGCCGCGATGAGGGACGCCCCGGTCGTGCTGGAGCGCCGCTACGTCCAGCAGAGGCTCATCCCGACGGCGATGGAACCGCGGTCGGTGCTGTGCGTCCCCGAGGGCGACGAGTTCACGCTGTACTCGGCCACGCAGATCCCGCACATCCTGCGGCTGATGCTGGCCACGGTCACCGGGATCCCCGAGCACCGGATCCGGGTCGTCGCCCCCGACGTCGGCGGCGGCTTCGGCTCCAAGCTGCAGGTGTACGGGGAGGAGGTCCTCGCGCTGCTGCTGGCCCGCAGGCTCGGCCGTCCGGTCAAGTGGACGGAGACCCGCAGCGAGGGCAACATGACCGTCCACCACGGCCGCGACCAGATCCAGCGGCTCACGCTCGCCGCCGAGCGCGACGGCCGGATCCGCGGCCTGAAGGTCGAACTGCTGGCCGACATGGGCGCGTACCTGATGCTGGTCACGCCCGGCATCCCGCTGCTGGGCGCGTTCATGTTCAACGGCATCTACAAGATGGACGCGCTGTCGTTCACCTGCACGGGGGTCTTCACGACCAAGACGCCCACGGACGCCTACCGGGGCGCGGGCCGCCCTGAGGCCACCTACGCCATCGAACGGATGATGGACGAGCTGGCCAACGAACTGGGCGTCGACCCCATCGAGGTGCGGAGACGCAACTGGATCGAGCACGAGGAGTTCCCGTACGAGACGATCGCGGGCCTCACCTACGACACGGGGAACTACGAGGCGGCGACCGAGAAGGCGCTGGAGCTGTTCGAGTACGACAAGCTCCGCGCGGAGCAGGCGGACAGGCGGGAACGGCGCGATCCGGTGCAGTTGGGCATCGGGGTGTCCACGTTCACGGAGATGTGCGGTCTCGCCCCATCCCGGGTCCTCGGTTCGCTGTCGTACGGGGCCGGCGGGTGGGAGCACGCGTCGGTGCGCGTACTGCCGTCCGGCAAGGTCGAGGTGGTCACCGGCTCGTCTCCGCACGGGCAGGGCCACGCGACGGCCTGGGCGCAGATCACCGCGGACCGGCTCGGCGTGCCGTTCGAGGACGTGAAGGTCCTGCACGGCGACACCGCGGTCTCTCCCAAGGGGATGGACACCTACGGCTCCCGTTCCCTGGCTGTCGGGGGCGTCGCGTTGTTCTCCGCTTGCGAAAAGGTGGTGGAGAAGGCCCGCAAGGTGGCGGCGCACCTGCTGGAGGCGTCCGAACAGGACCTGGAGTTCAGCGGCGGACGGTTCAGCGTCCGGGGCGTCCAGGAGGAGGGCAAGACGATCCAGGAGGTCGCGCTGGCAGCGTTCGCCGCGCACGACCTGCCGGACGGTCTGGAACCGTCCCTGGACTCCGACGCCACGTTCGACCCGGAGAACTTCTCCTACCCGCACGGCACGCACCTGTGCGCAGCCGAGGTCGACACCGAGACCGGGATGGTGAAGCTCCGCAAGTACGTGGCCGTGGACGACGTCGGCAAGGTCGTCAACCCGCTCATCGTCGAGGGGCAGGTCCACGGCGGGCTCGCGCAGGGCATCGCCCAGGCCCTCTACGAGGAGGCCGTCTACGACGCGGACGGGAACCTGACGACGACCACGATGGCCGACTACCTCGTCCCGTCGGCCGCGGACCTCCCGTCGTTCACGACCGACCGCACCGAGACGCCCGCGACGTCCAACCCGATGGGCGTGAAGGGCGTCGGCGAGGCCGGCACGATCGCCTCCACGCCGGCGGTCGTCAACGCGATCGTGGACGCGCTGCGCCCGTACGGCGTGCACGACGTGCCGATGCCGTGCACGCCCGAACGCGTGTGGCGCGCGATGCGCGCGGAGGAGAAACCCGCCGCCGCGGAACCGGGCGCGGGCGGCGGACTCGGCTCGGCCGGAGGTGACCAGTGATCCCCGCGACGTTCGACTACGTCCGTCCCGCCTCGTTGGACGACGCCGTCCAGGCGCTGGCCGACGCGGGCGAGGACGCCAAGGTGCTGGCGGGCGGGCAGAGCCTGATGCCGCTGCTGCGGCTCCGGCTCGCCTACCCCGACGCGCTGATCGACCTGGACCGGATCGACGCGCTGCGGGAGATCCGCGACGAGGGCGACTCGGTGTTCATCGGCGCCATGGCGACGCACCACCAGGTGCTGCGCGACCCGCTGGTGCGCGAGCACGTCCCGCTGATCGTGGAGGCGACGGAGACCGTCGCCGACCCGGCGGTCCGGCACCGCGGCACCTTCGGCGGGTCGCTCGCCCACGCGGACCCGGCGGGCGACCTGCCCGCGGTCGCGCTCGCCTTGGACGCGGTGCTCCTCGTCCGGTCCGCGCGCGGTGAGAGGGAGATCCCCGCGTCGGAGTTCTTCGTCGACTGGATGACGTCGGCGATGGAGCCGGACGAGCTGCTCGTGGGCGTGCGCGTGCCGAAGCTGGGCGCGGGTTGGGGCGTGCACTACGAGAAGTTCCACCGGACGGCGCAGGCATGGGCGATCGTCGGTATCGCGTGCGCCGTCCGCCGCAACGGCGACGGCGTCGAGGAGGCGCGCATCGCACTGACCAACATGGGACCGACCCCGGTCAGGGCGAGCGCGGTGGAGACCGCCGTCAGAGGCGGGTCGGTGTCGGAGGACACGTTCCGGACCGCCGCCGCACAGGCGGCGGCGGGCACGGAGCCGCCCACCGATCTGCACGGGTCGTCGGAGTACCGGGCGCATCTGGCCACGGTGCTGACGGCGCGCGCGCTGGCGGCCGCCGCGGGCTGATCCGCCCGCGCGGCATGGACATGCGGCCGGGCACCGTCGCCCCGTTGCCCGGCCGCATGTCCACCTACCCGCCTGTTCGCCGTCCCGCATGTTCGCCGGGCTGCGAGGTACCGAGTTGCCTGGAGCGTGGGGGGTATGACCCCACTGGCGACGCGACGGGCGACCACCGTAAGGTCACGGGCAAGGTCTCCGGACGATAAGGACACTGATCATGGAGCTGGACCACGATTTCACCGTCCCCGTGCCGGTGGATCAGGCCTGGTCGGTGCTGCTCGACGTGGAGCGCGTCGCGGCCTGCATGCCGGGCGCGACGCTCGACTCCGTCGAGGGCGAGGAGTACTCGGGCCGGATGAAGGTGAAGGTCGGCGCGATGACCATCACCTACCGCGGCACCGCGCGGATCGTCTCCGCGGACGAGTCGTCCCGCGTCGTCACGATGGAGGCGTCCGCCAAGGAGGCCCGCGGGTCCGGGACGGCGGCGGCGACCGTGCAGGCGAGGCTGCACGAGGAGGACGGCATCACCCGCGTGTCCGTCCACACCAAGCTGAACGTGACGGGCCGGCCGGCGCAGTTCGGCCGCAACATCCTGTCCGAGGTCGGCTCCAAGATCATTTCCCGGTTCGCGACGCAGCTGGCCGCCGAGCTCGAGGCGCCCGCCCCGGCCGTCCCCGTTGAGAAGCCCGCCGAGACTCCGCCCGAGAAGCCCGCCGAGGCCACCGCCGAGACGCCCGCCGTCGCCGCCGTGGCGCCCGCGGAGACGTCCGGTGAGGTATCGGAGAGCCCCGGCGCGGCCTCAGAGAGCGCCGCGGAGGCCGCCAAGCCGGAGCTGGAGGCCGAGACCGGCGTGGCCTCTGCGACGCCGGAGGAGACCACTGAAAAGCCCGGCCCGGTCAAGGCCGAGCCCTCGCAGCGCCCCTCGCTGCACGTGGCCGGTGGGCGCGGGGAGACCGAGCGCGCGGGCGCCAGGGACGACAGTGACGACGCGATCGACCTGCTGGAGTTCGTCGGCCCGTCGATCGCCAAGCGGGCCGTTCCCGCCGTCGGTGGCCTGGTGGTGCTCATCCTGTTCATCCGCTTCCTCCTGCGCCGCCGCAAGAAGCGCTGACCTCGCGGGACCCCGACCGGGGTTCACGTCCGGGGTTCACGTCCGGGGCGGGGTCAAGGCGGCGTCAACGATCCGTGCGCGGGCGGCGGCGTCGATGGAACGGGCCGGCGCCGGTGCGGTCGGCTTGTTCCGTGGACACCACCGAGCTCCAGCGGATCGCGCGGATCGAGAACGACAACTGGTGGTACCGCGAGCGCCGGGCGATCCTGTCCGCGGAACTGCTGCGGTTCAGCGTGCCCGGGGCGGCCGTCGACATCGGCGCCGCGTCCAGTGCGTGCTGCCGCGTACTGGCCGACCACGGCTGGAGCGCCACCGCGATCGACCTGAGCCCGGCCGCCGTCGCGCTGGCCCGCGCCCACGGCGTCGAGGCCTACGAGGGCGACGCGCGCTACCTGCCGCTTCCGGCATCCGAGTACGACCTGGCCCTGGTGCTGGACGTGCTGGAGCATGTGGAGGACGACGCGCGTGCGGCCGCGGAGGTCGCGCGGGTGCTGCGGCCGGGCGGGACGGCGCTGGTGTCGGTGTCCTGCGACATGGCTCTCTGGTCGGCGCACGACGTGGCCCTCGGACGCGTCCGCCGCTACGGCCGCCGCGCCCTGGTCGATCTGCTGGAGGGCGCCGGGTTGGTGCTGGAGCGCGTGTGGAGCAGGGGCGTCCTGCACCGGCCGCTCCTGCGGCTCCTCAGGAACCGGACTGCGCGGCGCGAGGATCTGGCGCCGCTGCACCCGCTCGCCAACGAGGCGCTGCGCCTGTCAGCCGCGCTGGAACGGCGGCTGCCGACCGCCTCGTGGCCGGGCGTGCGACTGTTCGCACGGGCCCGCCGCCCTGGCTGAGCGGCAGGCCCCGGCTACGTGCTCACCGAAGAGCTGAGGCGGGGGTTCAGGCTTTGCCGAAGATGCGGTCCACCACTCGGGACGCCGCCTGGCCGTCGTCGTGTGGGCAGTACTTCACGAAGAAGCGGTCGTAGGCGTCCGCGTAGCGCTGCTCGCCGGCGGGCGCCGCCCTGACGGCCTCGGCGACGTCCGCGGACGTCCGCACGACCGGGCCGGGCGCTTCGGCCTCCAGGTCGAAGTAGAAGCCGCGCAGGTGGTCGCGGTACCAGTCCAGGTCGTAGGTGTAGAGGACGATGGGTCGCCCCAGGATCGCGTAGTCGAACATGGCGGACGAGTAGTCCGTGACGAGCACGTCGGCCGCCATGTACAGCTCGGCGATGTCGGGGTATCGGGACACGTCGATGATGAAGGGACCCGAGTCGCTCCCGGCGCGCCGGTCCGCGGCGATGCGGTTTGTGAGCCTGCGGTCCCGGTCGGTGATGAGGTGGTGCGTCCTGAGGAGGAGCACGTGGTCGTCGCCGAGGGCCTGCCGCATGGTGTCCAGGTCCAGTTCCATGGAGAAGCCGTGTCTGCCCCCACCGTGGTACCGGTCGTCCCGCCATGTCGGCGCGTAGAGGACGACCTTCTTGCTCTGGGGGATCCCCAGGCGCTTCCGGACGTGGGCCCCGATGCGCTCCCACTCGGGCGTGCTGAGGATGTCGTTGCGCGGGAACCCGGCCTCCAGGACCTCGCCCTCGTACCGGAAGGCCCGCCGCATGACCTGTGTGGCGTAGGGGCTGGGGGACAGCAGGAGATCCCATCGCGGCACCTCCCGTTCCATCCAGTCCAGCGGTTCGATGCGCTGGTACGGCATGTCCCTCAGGTCGTAGGCGATGCGCTTCAGCGGGGTGCCGTGCCAGGTCTGGAGGTAGGTCTGCCCCTCCCGCTTGAGGAACCAGGCCGGCATCGCCTGGTTGGTGACGATGTACCGAGCGCGCGCGAGGACGCGGAAGTGCTCGCGGCTGCCGGCCAAAACCGTCTCCGCCTTGCCGCCCACCGCGAACTGGTCGTCCCGGGAGATCCACACGCATTCCAGATCGGTGTCGCGGCGGACGAGCTCCTCATAGACGGCCCTGGGGCTGCAGCTGTACTGGTTGCCGTCGTAGCTGCTGAAGACCGCGATATCGGCCAGGGGGCTCCGCAGGTAGACGGGATAGTCCCTCTGGAAGAGAAGGACCTGTGCGTGGCCGCCGCGCTCGTCGTCCTCCAAGGCCGGACGGCTGAACAGCATCAACGCGTCGATCTGGTGGACGCCGACCTCGAATTCGTGCGTACCGACGCGATGCCGGTCGGGCAGGTCGGGGATGGCCTCACGTTCGACGACGAGAGCCACCTCTCCGGAACTCGTGCGTGCTACCAGGTCCCAGGTGCCGCTGCTCAGGGGCAGGTCCGTTCCGAACACCGGCATCGCTGCGGGCGTGAAGGTCGCGGTGAACCGGGCACCCTTCCCGCTGGCGCTGTCCTTCGCGGTCGCATCGCTCTTCCCGGCGTTGCCGTCCTCCCACGTGACAGGGATGCGGTGTTCGTCGCCGGAAAGGCGCCGCCGCAGGACGAAGTGGTCGGGGCGGTCCTCGGCGTCGGCGAAGTCGCCGGTCAGCGTGAGCAGGCCGCCGGCGTCCCACTCGGCGTCCGTGACGACCGGGCGGATGCTGCGCTCGACCCCGCGCAGGTTCCCGAACGCGGTGCGGCTGATGGCGAACTCCCGGCCGCGCCCCTCCCCCTCCGGGAAGGCGAACCGAGCGGGCCTGACGTTGCTCGCCACGGTGAGGCGGAGCGGGCCGCCGTCGCCCGTCAACCGGATGTCCCAGTCGATGGCGTCGCGCAGGTGCGGGCCGTGCGGCTCGCCGCCCGGGACGGACGCGAGGTACTCCAGCGGCAGCCTCGCCGTGAAGTCGAATCCGGTGCCCTCCGCCATCCGCAGGACGGCCGCCTGCCGCAGCGTCACCTCGCCGCGGACCTCGGCTCCCCCGTGCCTGCGGACCGCGACCATCGCGGCCCCGGCGCCGAGCGCGCGCCGCGTCCAGCCGGACAGCACCAGCACGTCGCCTTCGCGGCGCAGCCCGGTGAGGACGGCTTTGGCCCGCTTGACGTGGACGACGAACACGTCGTCGTCGCCCGCCGCCGGCTGGACGGCCACGTGCTCGTCCACCTGCCGCGCCGCCGTCCACCGCACGGCCGGCGCCGTCGCGGTCAGCCGCTGGACCGCCCTGCGCCCGGCCGTCGTCACCTCCGCGAACAGCTCGTAGGTGGCCGTCCGCCATTCGTCGCCGTCCAGCAGGTATTCGGGCTCCACCCGGACGGTGAACCCCGACCAGTCGAGGGAGACGTTCGCCCGGCCGGCGCGTGCCGTGACCTCCGGGACGTACCTGCGCTCCACCGGCAGCCGGATCTCCTTGCCGGTCCGCACGTCGCGCATCCAGACGCGGATCCGGGAATCGGTCACCGACGCGACCCCGAACCGGTCGAAGTGGGCGTGCCCCTCCACGATGAGGGTGTCGACGTCCCACTCCACACGGTCGACGTCCGCCCACAGCACCAGCTCGTCGGTGACGTCGTACACGTCCTCCGGGATGCCCGTGTCCGGGTCGTCGAAGAAGGGGTAGCGGGCGTACCAGCGCTGCCGGAGTCGGCCCCGGGACACGAGCGGGACGTCCCGCAGCCCCCTCTCCTCGAAGCGCAGCACCTCCAGTAGCTCGGGCAGCATGCACGCGCCGAGCAGGTACGTCTCCAGCCGTCTGATCGCCTCAAGGCCGACGGTGGCCCGGCGCCCGGCCTCCGCGACGACCTCCGCGCCCAGCTCGACCAGGCGTTCGCGCTCCTCCCACGTGGCGGCGGGCAGGGCCAGCATGAGTTCGCGCACGTCCAGGTCGAGCGCGTACATGTCGTGGACGGCCAGAAGGTCCGGCGCGTGCGTGCGGACGAGTTCCCGCGCCTTCGCGAGGTTCGCCATCCGCTGGGTGATGTCGGCCGGGTCGGGGCGGGTGCGCATGGCCGTCCCTGGACGGTCCCGCCAGAAGTAGACGGTCGCGTCCAGCACGTCCACGACGGAGGCCAGCAGGTGGCCCTGCACCGCGATGAGCATGTCCCGGCCGGATCCGAACTCAAGGCCGTGCGCGTCCCAGAACGAGCGCCGGTAGACCTTGTTCCACACCGTCCTGTCTTGCAGGAGGGCAGGGTGGCGGGTCACGTGCGTCGACTTCATGGTCTCCGCGTAGGAGTCCCTGTGGAGCGGTGACTGCCACACCTGGTCCTCGTCCAGGCACATGACGTTGCCGCCCGCGAGATCCGAGCCGGTGGTGTCCAGCGTCCTGACGAGCAGTTCGTAGGCGTAGGGCGGCACCGCGTCCTCACCGTCGGCGAAGGCGAGGTAGCGGCCCTTCGCCTGCTCGATGCCGGCGTCCATCGCCGCCGTGCCGGGACCGGGCTTCAGGACCGCGAAGCGGTCGTCGCGTCCTGCGAACTCCTTGGCGAGCGCCGCGTCCTTGCCGGTTCCGCCGTCGCCCGCCCTTTCCTCCCCCATGGGCTCGTCCACCATGAGCACCTGGATGTCGCGCAGCGTCTGCCCCGCGATCGACTCCAGGCACTCCGCCAGGCGGCCGCCGGTGTTGCGGATGGGGACGACGATGCTGATCTGCGGGGACACGAGCGGCTCCGTACTGGGCTTTCGGGGATCCGGTGACTTTTGGGGATTCGGCGGCTTTTGGGGATTCGGCGGGCTTTCGGGGATGCGCGACGAGGCGGCCGACGGGTCCGGCGGGCTCAGCGGAGGACCCGGTCGAGCACGCGCGCGGCGGCATGGCCGTCGTCGTGCGGGCAGTACCGGGCGGCGAAGGCGGCGCGCGCGTCCCGGAACCCCGTCTCCAGCGCGGCGGGCTCGCCGAGCGCCTCGACGACCTCCTGCGTGGTGGCGAGCAGCGGCCCCGGGGCCTCGGCGTCGAAGTCGAAGTAGAAGCCGCGCACGTGGTCGCGGTAGCGCTCCAGGTCGTAGGTGAAGAACACCATCGGGCGGCCGGTGACGGCGAAGTCGAACATGGACGACGAGTAGTCGGTGACGAGCACGTCGCTGATGAGGAACAGCTCCGAGATGTCGGGGTAGACGGACACGTCCATGACGCAGTCGCCGGGCCGCAGCCTCGGGCGGTCGGTGACGAGGTAGTGCGTCCGCAGGAGCAGGACGTGGTCGCGGCCCAGCGCGGCGCGGAACCTGTCGATCTCGAATTCGAGCCGGAACGCGCGCTTGCCGATCGCGTGGTGGAAGTCGTCCCGCCAAGTCGGCGCGTACAGGACGACCCGCTTGCCCTCCGGGATGCCGAGCCGCCGCCGCACCGCCGCCGCGATCTCGTCGCGGTGCGGACTGCTCAGCACGTCGTTGCGGGGGTAGCCGCTTTGGAGGACCTCCCCGGCGTAGCCGAACGCGCGCCGGAACAGCGGCACGGAGAACGCGTTCTGGGCGAGCAGGAGGTCCCACTGTGGGACGTCGTACTCCATCCAGTCCACGCCTTCGGTGCGCTTGTAGGGCATCCGCTTGACGTCGTATCCGAGCTTCTTCAGCGGCGTCCCATGCCAGCACTGCACGTAGGTCTGGTCCTCGCGCTTGGTGAACCACTCCTGCTGCGACCAGTTGCCGAAGATGTAGCGCGCGCGGGCGAGCGCCTCGTAGTGCTCCCGCGTCCCGGTGAGGACGGTCCGGGCGCCCGCCGGCTTGCCGAACTGCCCGTTCTCGGTGACCCACACGCATTCCAGGTCGGTGTCGCGCCGCCGGAGCTCGTCGTAGATGCCGCGCGGATTGCACGAGTACTGGCGTCCCCGGTACGCGTCGAACACGGCCAGTTCACGGACGGGCAGGTTCAGGTGGCGCCGATAGTGCCCGGACCGTATGCGGCTCTGCGCGTAGGCTCCGCGCTCGTCGTCGTCCAGGGCCGTCTCCACGCGCAACTGCAACTGATCGCTCTTCTGGGCCCGGACCGTGATCCGGTGCAGCCCCGCCTCGAACGGCTCGGGCAGGTCGCGGAGGGTGTGGCGCCGGACGACCACCGGCTGCTCCTGCCCCCCGACAGTGGCGACGACGTCCCAGCGGCCGGAGACCAGCGGGCGGGACAGCCCGAACACCGGCATGCGCGCGGGCGAGAACACCGCGGTGAACCGGTCGTCCTCCCAGTGCAGCCCGACGACGTGCTCCTCGCTCGACCGACGCCGCCTGAGGGTCAGCGAGTCCGGCCGCCCGATCCGGTCCGCGCAGGTGCCCGCCAGGTGGAGCGCCCCGTCAGGCGACCACGACACCTCCTCGACGGCGAGCACGCGGCCGCGCACGACGATCCGCAGGGCGCTGCGCCGGGTCCTGGCGATCTCCAGTTCCCCGCCGGGGACGGGGAACGCCGCGCCCGCCGGATCCTCGTCCAGGTAGGGGCGGATCCCGTCCGAGAGGGTGACCTCCCAGTCGCCCGGGCGCCGGACCAGCCCGGCGACCGGCAGCCGCGCCCGGAACCCTTCGGAGCCGACCGGCTCGACCGCCCCGAGCACCTTGCCCCGCCCCGCCCTCGGTGCGGCGGTGACGTGCGGCTCGTCCCCGAGCGGGACGCGGCTCCAGCCGTCCAGCCACAGCTCGCCGCCCTCCAGATGGCAGCCGACGACCGCCGCCGGCGTGCGGCGCACCTGGATCATGAACCGGTGCCGGCCGGCGACTCCCTGGACGAGCACGCCCGGCGCGCACTCCCGCTCCCGCGGCCACTGCCGCCCGGTGAGGCGCGGGCCGGTGAACGTCGACCGGCGCCGCAGCCCCCGGTTGACGATCTCGACGCACGGCACCCAGTCGACGTCCCGCCAGCGGCCGAACGTCCGCAGCGAGGACGGGTCGATCTCCGCGACGAACCCGGACCAGTCGTAGGTCACGTTCGACTGCCGCGACCCGGCGGTCACGTCCGGCCTGCGGACCCTCCTGACCGGGACGCGCACGAGGCCCCGCTTGTCGGACGCCAGCAGCCAGAGCCGGATGCGGGACCCGTCCTCGCTGGAGGAGTCCAGATGGCGGATGTAGGCGTGGCCCTCCAGGCGGAGCCGGCCGTCCGCCCAGGTGGCCCGGTCGATCACCGCGACCGGTCTGAGCTCGTCGGTCACGTCGTACACGTGGTTCGGGACGCCCCGCTCCTCGTCCTCGAAGAACGGGAACTGCGCGTACCAGCGGTGGCGCAGGCCGCGCCGCACCCGCGGCGCGTCCGCCGCCTTGCGCAGCTGGACGTAGCGCAGCACCTCCAGCAGTTCCGGCATCATCCGCCGGCACAGCAGGTGCATCTGGAGGCGGGTCATCGCGGGCTGCCGCTTCAGGACGCGCGGGCTCACCTGCCTGGCCAGGGCCGCCCCGATGGCGAGGAGTTCCCCGCGGTGCTCGTCCTGCGTCCTGGGGAGGGCCTCGAACAGGACGCGGAGTTCGATGGGGATGAGGACGTGCTCGTCGTAGGCGTTCAGGAGGTGCGGCGCGTAGTCGGCCAGACCGTCCCGCACGGCCCGCGCGGAGCGCATGCGCTGGCTGAAGTTGTCCCAGTCGTAGCGGTCCTCTGTGATGGACCCAGGGCGCCTGCGCCAGAAGTAGACGGTCTCGCTCAGGACGTCCACGGAGCGGGCCAGCGCGTGCGCGCGCGCCGTGACCGGGGGGTCCTCGTAGTAGCCCGGAGGGAACTCCAGACCCGTCCGGGTCCAGAACGAGCGGCGGTACACCTTGTTCCACGGCGTCCGGTCGCGCATCAGCATCGGCATGGACGACACATGCGTCTTCGACCGGGGCTCCGTGAACAGGCCGTCGTGCAGGAACGACTGCCAGGTCCGGTCGTCGTCCATCCGCTGGACGTTCCCGCACGCCATGTCGGACCCGGTCCGCTCAAGGGACGCGACCAGCCGTGCGTAGGCCTCGCGCTCCACGACGTCGTCGGCGTCGGCGAACGCCAGGTACTCGCCCCTCGCCTGCCGCACCCCGGCGTTGCGGGCCGGCCCCGGCCCCTCGTTCTCCCGCGTGAACAGCCGGAACCGGGGGTCGCGGCCGCACATGTCCTTGGCGATCACGGCGCCGTTGTCGGTGGAACCGTCGTCCACCATGATCACTTCGAGGTCGCCCAGCGTCTGGCCGGCCAGCGACTCCAGGCACTCCCGGAAGTACTCCTCGGTGTTGTGGAAAGGCACGACGACGCTGACCTTCGGGGACATGGGGCCTCCTCCTCGCCCCACGAGCATGGTGACGCCACGCCGCCGCACGAACGCGCATCGCTATTGCGAGGACGTCCCCTGACGCAGACTTGACCCCGCCTGGCCACCACTTGACCCGCGCCTTAATCCCCGGATCAGCCGCCCACCGCCCCCGGCGCCCCGAGTTCCAGGCGGGCAGACACCGGACGGAACAGATCAGCCGGAACAGATCAGGCGGAACAGATCAGGCGGGACGGATGCCGGGGGCGACGCCCGAGTCGGCGACGGCGGTGCGGATGCTCGCGGCGAGGGCCTCGAACTCGTCGGCCCGCGGCGACGTCGACCGGAAGCCGAGACCGACACGGCGGAAGGGCGCCGGTGCCGCGAACCGGTGCACGCCGAGGTTCGGCGCCCGGCGGGTCTCCACGTGCAACGCCGTCTCGGGGACGAGCGTCACCCCGAGCCCGCCTGACACGAGCTGGACCAGCGTCGCCAGGCTCGTCGCGTACGTGGCCGCCGCGGCGCGCGCGCCCACCTCCCTGCAGACGTCGAGCGCCTGGTCGCGCAGGCAGTGGCCCTCGTTCAGGAGGATGACGTCGAGGTCGTTCAGCGCTTCCCGCTCCACCTCGGTGGCGTCCAGGTCGAATCCCGCGGGCGCGACGAGCACGAAGTCCTCGTCGTACAGCGGCAGCTCCGTCACGCCCGCCGCCGGCACGGGGAGCGCCAGCAGCACCACGTCCAGGCGCCCGGCGAGCAGTTCCGCGGCGATGTGACTCGTCTGCTCCTCGTGCACGGACAGTTCCAGGTCGGGGAACTCCTTGGCGAGCCGCGGCAGGACGACGGGCAGCAGGTACGGCGCGACGGTCGGGATGACCCCCACGCGGAGCGGCCCCACGAGCGGCCCACGGACGGCCTTGACCTCCTCGACCAGCCGGTCGAGTTCCGCCAGGACGGTCTCGGCGCGCCGCGCGACCCGCTCCCCCGCGGGCGTCAGCAGGACCTTGCGCGTCGTCCGCTCGACGAGGCGCGTTTCGAGGCTCTCCTCAAGCGCCGCCACGGCTCCGGACAGGGCGGGCTGGCTCATGCGGAGCGCGGCGGCGGCGTCGCGGAAATGCAGGTATTCCGCCAATGCCAGGAAGGCCCGCAACTGGGCCACCGTCGGTCTGCTGATCGCCATCCTGACCGAGAGATTACCCAACCGCGATCACGCACCGTGACACGTCCCAGGTCGAGGCGGGGTGGCATTCGCCACAGCGTTAACACGACGGGGCCCCTCAGTGGATGGGGAGGCGGTCGGGGTGCGGAATCGGGGCGCCGGGATCGGCGACTCGTGAGGTGAAGGTGCCGTGGAAGCCGAACGGGAGGTGGTGCGGGAGGTGGAGGTTCGCGACGGGGGCGAGGTCCCGGGCGTCCAGGATGGTGAGCCGCGAACGGTGCTCTGCGGCGAGATACACCACGGTTAGGAGCCACCCGTCGTCCTCGGCGGAATCCGGCGCGCGGGGCACGAAGATGGGCTCGCCCACATAGGTGTCCGGGCCGGCCTCATGCGCCTGCGTATGTCCGGTGTCGTTGTCGACCTTCAGGATGGTGTCGTACTCGCCGCTCGGGCCCGTCCGTCCCGTCATGTAGGTGTAGCGGTGGCGGCGCGTGGAGAGGCGCCAGTCGTACTGGGGGAACTCGCCGGGCGTGTCTGACAGCTGCGTCTCGATCACGCGTCCCGCCGGGGTGATCCGGTAGCGCATGAGCCTGCTGGACGGCAGGTCGGTGAAGCGCGTGCGGAACTCGGACAGGTCCCGCCTGATCGCCTCGAAGTCGTCGAAGAGCACCAGGTCGACGACGGTGTCGGTGCCGTCCTCGAAGGCGTTCGCCACGTGGACGTGCACGAGCGACTCGTGCTCCACGATCCGCGCCGGGCCGCCGTTGCGCGGCACCAGCACGAACCGCGTCCCCTTCTCGGGACGGTGCCGGATCGCGTCGAACACCGACGCGCCGCCGCCGAACATGGTGCGCAGGTCGACCATGTACGGGTCCAGGACGAACACCATGTGCTCGCTCGTCAGCGCCACATCGTGGTTCCACGGCATGTTCAGCATCCGGACTCTGGCCAGCCGCCGCAGCCTGCCGTGCCGGTCGACCTTCCAGCAGTTGAGGGACGGCAGCGGGGTGAAGTCCTGCCCGAAGTTGAACATCTCGCCCGTCACCGGATCCCACTTCGGGTGGGCGGAGAACGCCTTGAGCGCGCCGCGCAGCCGCCCGTCGAAGTCGTAGGCGCCGAGCGTCTCCAGGGTGTCGGGGTCGAGGCGGTGCGGCGGACCGCCCTCCCACAGGGCCAGCAGCCGGTCGGCGTGCAGCGCCACGCCGGTGTTGGCGACGTTCGCCGGCCCCTTCCCCTTCACGAAGTTGGCCCAGAATCCGCCGGGGAGCGGCGTTCCGACCCCCGGATGGCTGGGGGCGCTGGAGACCATGCCGTGCTTGAACTGCGGCGTCCGGACATAGCGGTTGCGGAACCGCACGGACCGGCCGTCGAAGGCGAACTGCGAGACCATCCCGTCGCCGTCGAAGAGGTGGTGCATCAGCGTGCGCCCGACCTCCCACTTGCCCGGGCCGATCCGGTACAGCGTGCCGGTGAGATCGGACGGGAGCTCCCCGTCGATCTGGTCGATGACGTAGTCGTGCTCGTGCATGAGCGGCGCGAAGATGCGCGCCATGTCCGCCCGATCGGCCTGCGGCCCGCCGTTCACGGGCTCGCGCTTCGGGGAGTCGGCTTCGCTGGTCCGGGGCATGGGGGCCTCCCCATCTGGATACGCGTGTTGCCAGAAAGGTAGATTCTGGAAACGCCTGTGTCAAGATTGGGAGGTGAGCCCTCGCCCGTACGGCGGCGTCACCGCCGACCGCCGCCGCGCCGACCGCCGCGCCGCACTCCTGGAGGCGGCCCTCGACCTGCTCGCGGCGGAAGGCGTCCGGGGCACGTCCCTGCGCGCCGTCTGCGCTCGCGCCGGCCTCAACCCGCGCTACTTCTACGAGAACTTCGCCGACCTGGACGCGCTGCTGACCGAGGTCCACGACCGGATCGTCATGGAGATCGCCGAGGCCGCCGCCCAGGGCGTCGCCGCCGCGGGGCCGGACGCCGGCCTGCGCACGACCGTCCGCTCCGCCGCCGTGGCCGCCCTGGAGACGGGCCGCGCGGACCCCCGGAAGGTCCGCGTGATGCTGGTCGAGGCGACCGCCAGTCCCGTCCTGCGCGAGCGCCAGGCCGCCGCGCGCCGCGACTACACCCGCCGGGTCATCGAGTACGCCCGGACGTTCTACGACATCCCGCCCGACGCCGACGCGCGGGTGCAGTTCGTCGCCACCATGCTGGTCGCCGGCTGGAACGAGAACCTCATCGCCTGGCTGGACGGCGAACTCCAGACCACCCTGCCCGGCCTGGCCGACATGTTCGCCGACGCCGCCGAAGCCCTCGCCACCCACGCCGCCGCCCACCCCCGAGAGAATGACCTGCTTTGAGGGATAGGTCACTCGATGCGTATTGTGCGGGCTCGACGCCCTACACTGGCTCGTCACCGAGCGTGAAGCCCGTTTTGGGCGAGTCGATGTGATTTACATCTAGTAGTCGGCTTGGTTTCCACGCCACCCGGTCATTGCGCCGCAGGTCAGGGCAGGCGAGCGAGCTATTGATAAGAAGTTCCTATCGATCACTTGCGACAGATCGATTTCTCTTGCGAAACGGCTCACGGCACTCTGAGTGACACGGCCGCCGAGGCGGGAAGCCCGCGGCCTTCCTGCGCCTCCTCATGCGGAGGCGACCCTTTCTCATGTCGAAGGAGCATGCGTTGCTTACTGTCGGTGACAAGTTCCCCGAGTACGAGCTCACCGCCTGCGTCTCGCTGGACGCCGACAACGCGTTCGAGACGATCAACCACAAGTCCTACGAGGGCAAGTGGCGCGTGGTCTTTTTCTGGCCGAAGGACTTCACCTTCGTCTGTCCCACCGAGATCGCCGAGTTCGGCCGCCTCAACGAGGACTTCGCCGACCGCGACGCTCAGGTGCTGGGCGCGTCGGTCGACAACGAGTTCGTCCACTACGCGTGGCGCAAGGACCACCCGGACCTGCGGGAGATCCCGTTCCCGATGATGTCCGACCTCAAGCGCGAGCTGTCCGAGGAGCTCGGCATCCTCACCGAGGACGGCGTCGCCCAGCGCGCGACGTTCATCGTGGACCCGAACAACGAGATCCAGTTCGCCATGGTGACCGCCGGTTCCGTCGGCCGGAACGTCAAGGAGGTCCTGCGGGTGCTGGACGCGCTGCAGAGCGACGAGCTGTGCCCCTGCAACTGGAACAAGGGCGAGGAGACGCTCGACGCGACCAAGCTGCTCGCGGGCGCCTGAGCCTCTCACCGGGTCCGAACCCGCGGAGTCCCAGCACGACCGACGGCGGCCGGCCGCGCGAACCGCGGCCGGCCGTCCGCACGAAAGGACGCATGATCATGAGCGTTGACGCGCTGAAGGGCGCCCTCCCGGGCTACGCCAAGGACACCAAGCTCAACCTGGGCTCGCTGACCTCGACCTCCCAGCTCACCGACCAGCAGCTGTGGGGGACGGTCCTCGCCTGCGCCCTCGCCACGCGCAGCACCGTGGTCATCCGGGAGCTCGCCGAGGAGGCGGGCGACAACCTGTCCGCCGAGGCGTTCGAGGCGGCCAAGGGCGCCGCGTCGATCATGGCGATGAACAACGTGTACTACCGCGCCACCCACCTGATCGGGGACGAGACGTACGCGACCCTCCCGGCCCGGCTGCGGATGTCGATCATCGGGAAGCCCGGCGTCGACAAGGTCGACTTCGAGCTGTGGTGCCTCGCCGTGTCGGCGATCAACGGCTGCGGGCGGTGCCTGGAGTCGCACGAGAAGGTCGTCCGCGAGGCGGGCCTGTCGCGCGAGCTCGTCCAGGAGGCGCTGCGGATCGCCGCCGTGGTGAACGCGGCCGCCGCGACGCTGGACGCCGAGGCCGCCCTGGCCCCCGCCACCGTCTGACGGCGCGGCCTGGCGGCACGTCTGACGGCGGCGGCACGGCCTGGCGGCACGGCCGGCGCTGTCGGTGAAAGCGAAAGGCCCGGACGGATCCGTCCGGGCCTTTGCCGTGCCTATGCGGCCGGGTCTGGACGGCCGTGCCTACGCGGCCGGGTCTAGGCCCTGTCTCGAAGTGGCCTCGGCCACGCGCGCGAACGCGTGACCTGGCCGGTGCAGCGAAGCCGGAGGCGAGCGGAACCGGGCAGATCGCGAAGCGATGCCGCGTTCGCCCAGGCACGGTCACGCAGCGAGCCGCCAGGCGAGCGAAGTGGGCCGGGTCTGTATTAACACAGCCGCCAGACGAGCGGAGTGGGCCGGGACTTTGAAATCCTGCCTACTCCCACTCGATGGTGCCCGGGGGCTTGGACGTGATGTCGACGGTGACGCGGTTGATCTCGCGGACCTCGTTGGTGATGCGGGTGGAGATCCGCTGCAGGACCTCGTAGGGGAGCCGCGCCCAGTCGGCGGTCATCGCGTCCTCGCTGGTCACCGGACGCAGCACGATCGGGTGCCCGTACGTGCGGCTGTCGCCCTGCACGCCCACGGACCGCACGTCCGCGAGCAGGACGACCGGGAACTGCCAGATGTCGCGGTCGAGGCCGGCGCGGGTGAGCTCCTCGCGGGCGATGGCGTCGGCGTCGCGGAGGATGTCCAGGCGGTCGCGCGTGACGGCGCCGATGATGCGGATGCCGAGGCCGGGGCCGGGGAACGGCTGCCGCCAGACGATCTCGGCCGGCAGGCCGAGCTGCTCGCCGAGCGCGCGGACCTCGTCCTTGAACAGCGTCCGCAGCGGCTCGACCAGCTTGAACTGGAGGTCTTCGGGAAGGCCGCCGACGTTGTGGTGCGACTTGATGTTGGCCGCGCCGGTGCCGCCGCCCGATTCGACCACGTCCGGGTAGAGGGTCCCCTGGACGAGGAACTCGACCGGTTCGGCCGGCTCCCCGGCGGCCCCGGACCCGCCGTGGACGATCTCGCGGGCCGCCTCCTCGAACACCCGGATGAACTCGCGGCCGATGATCTTGCGCTTCTCCTCCGGGTCGGTGACGCCGTCGAGGGCGGACAGGAAGCGCTCCTGGGCGTCCACGACGTGCAGGTTCACGCCGGTGGCCGCGACGAAGTCCTTCTCGACCTGCTCGGGCTCGCCCTTGCGCAGCAGGCCGTGGTCGACGAACACGCAGGTCAGCTGGTCGCCGATGGCGCGCTGGACGAGCGCGGCGGCGACGGCGGAGTCGACCCCGCCCGACAGCGCGCAGATGACCCGCTTCTCGCCGACCTGCTGCCGGACGGCCTCGATGGACTCGTCCGCGATGTTCACCATCGTCCAGTTCGGCCGGCATCCGGCGCCCTCGTAGAGGAAGCGCCGCAGGATCTCCATGCCGTGCTGGGTGTGCAGGACCTCGGGGTGGAACTGGACGCCGAAGAAGCCGCGCTCCAGGTCCTCCATGCCCGCGACCGGGGTGACGTCCGTGCTGGCCGTCACGGTGAAGCCGGAGGGGGCGCTGCTCACGAAGTCGCGGTGCGACATCCACACCGCCTGCTCGTGCGGCAGGCCCGCGAACAGCATGCCCGGGGACGTGACGGCGACGGTGGCGCCGCCGTACTCGGCGACGTCGGAGTTCTCGACCGTCCCGCCGAGGGCCTGCGCCATCACCTGGTGGCCGTAGCAGATGCCGAGCGTGGGGACGCCGATGTCGAACAGGCCCTCCGGCACGACCGGGGCGCCCTCGGCATACACCGACGCCGGGCCGCCCGAGAGGATGATCGCCTTCGGCCGCTTGGCGAGCATCTCCGCCGCCGGCATGGTGGACGGCACGATCTCGCTGAAAACATGGCACTCGCGGACCCGTCGTGCGATCAGCTGCGCGTACTGCGCGCCGAAGTCGACGACGAGGACGGTGTCAAAGGACTGGTCTGCGGCCACCAACTACGCCTTTCGCCCGGCCGGAAGGGTCTCCCAGTCTACGGGCCCCTGCCTGCGCCGATGCGCCGCACCCCGGAGCCGATCGTTACAGGCGGCAACTGACCGATAACGGTCAGCATCGATTTACCTTGATCACACATACACGATGACCGCGTTCTGCTATCAGTTGATGACGTCCTGTATTCGGCGAAGCGTTGCTCTCCCAGAAGCCCGCACTGCTCGGGGCCTGGTCTCCTCGCGAGCCCGGTCACCTCGGAAGTCGGCCTGCGGGGGTGCGCCGTGCTCGCCGGAACGCCGCGCTCGCCCGGCCCCCGGCCGCGAGCGACGTCCCTAGGAGTGCCGTGAAGCTGCTCGCCGCCGCCGCTCTGCTCGCCGCCCTCGTCCCCGCCGCGCCTTCCGGGCCGTCCGCGAGCCCGTGGCACGAACGCCGGGGCGGCGACTGCGCGCAGCCCCTCGCCGCGAACCGCTCGGCCGAGCGGCACGCCGACGCGCGGCACCGGACGGACGGCCATGTCCGCGACGATCTGGACCTGAGCCCCGCCGAGGCCGCGGCCGTCGAAGCGCGCCTGAACCGGATCCTCGACGATCTCGGCCAGGGCGAGCAGGGGTCCGGGAAGGCCGCCAACCTGCGCCGGGGGGCCCGGATCACCATTCCGGTCTACTTCCATGTGATCCACGCCGGCGCCAAGGGCAACGTGTCCCTCGCGATGATCCAGCGCCAGATCAACACGATGAACGCGTCCTACGGCGGACGCAACGGAGGCGCTGACACGCACGTCTCCTTCACGCTCAAGGCCGTGAGCCGCACCGACAACGCGGCCTGGTTCGGCGACCCGGAACGCTACGAGGACACCTACAAGCCGAAGCTGCACAGGGGCGGCAAGGCCGACCTGAACCTCTACAGCACCTACATCGGCGGCGACCTGCTCGGCTGGTCGACCTTCCCCTGGAGGTACAAGTCCGACCCCGAGATGGACGGCGTCACCATCCACTACGCCAGCATGCCGGGGGGCTCCATCCACAACTTCAACAAGGGGTTCAGCGCGACCCACGAGGTGGGGCACTGGCTGGGGCTGTACCACACGTTCCAGGACGGCTGCAGCGGCCAGGGCGACCGCGTCTCCGACACCCCCGCCGAGCGCGACCCCACCAACGGCTGCCCGGCCTACAAGGACACCTGCCCCACGCCCGGCGACGACCCGATCCACAACTACATGGACTACAGCTACGACACCTGCATGAACTCCTTCACCGCCGGCCAGGGCGCCCGCATCCACAAGGTGTGGACGGCCTACCGCGCCTGACCCACCCCGCCGGCTCAGCCTCGGGCAGCTCTGGCCTTGGGCTCGGGCTCGGCTTTGTCTTCCGTCTTGGCCGGGCTTTCCGTTGCGGCCATGGGTCGGGGCTCGGCCCTGCGCCTGGTGGCGGTCTTGTTCTTGGCGGTGGTCTTGAGGTGGGTCGCTACTTCGGGGGGTAGGTGGCGGACGGCCTCGCGTAGGGTCACGCCTGAGATGGTGTCGAGGCGGGGCTCGACCCAGGCGGCCACCCAGTCGGGGTCCTTCTTGGACAGTTCGCGGAGCACCCAGCCGATGACCTTGCGGATGAAGAACTCGCGTTCGGCGATCAGCGCGTCCCCGTAGCGGTCGATGCGGGCGAGGTCGGGATCTCCCGCCCGCACACCCGCCATGAGCGCCAGCATCGCCGTGCGCCGCACCCACATGCAGGGGTCGGCGACCCACGCGTCGAGCACCGCCGCCAGGTCCGGGTGGCGGAAGACCAGGGCGCCGACGACCTTCTCCGCGAGCTGGTCGACGTACACCCAGCTCGCCGAGTCGCGGATGAGCCGTTCGGCCAGGCTCACGTCGCGCGGCTCCAGCAACGCCACCCGCTTCATGAGCACCTCGATGGCGGCCATGCGGGCCTCGTGCACCGGGCGGCCTTCGTCGGTGACGTCCCAGAGCGCCGCAGCGAGGGCGACCAGTTCCTCCCGTGTCGGCTTGGCCTTGACCGCCGACACCGCGACCTTGCGCAGCGCGGGAACGGGGACGCCGATATGGGCGAACTCGCTCTTCAGGTAGCGCTTCTCCCCCTCGGCCCGCACCGGGTCCGCCTGTGCTCGCAGCTCGGCCATGATGCGTGCCGCCTCGGCCTCCACATCCATGGGGCCACGCTACGCCGCCGCGCTACGGCGCCGTATTCAGCATTACGCATCCGTGTTCGTTCAAGTTTGCTAAAGACGCGTTGTTTGTTCGCATTCACCCTGGTTCCAGCGATGACTCCGCTCCCCTCGCGCGCGCTCCCCCGCTCGCGCCGCACCCCCAAGGAGTTCCATGAAACGCGCCGGAATCGCCGCCGCACTCGGCATGGCCGCCGCCTTCACGGCGTACGCCCCCGCCGCACCCGCCACACTCGCCGCCCCTTCCGCCGGGCACGCCTCGTCCACCGTCTGCGCCGACCAGCCCGCGCAGGCCCGCGTCCGCGCCGGAGCCCACGCCACCGAGCGGAACCAGCCCGGAGCGGCCCAGGTCGCCTCGATGGAGAAGGACTTCCAGAACCGCGTCGGCAAGCTGAGGAAGGCGAGCACCGCGGCGGCCATCACCGTCCGGGTGCACTTCCAGGTCGTCTACGGCAGCGCGGGCAACGTGTCCGACTCGGTCCTGAACAAGCAGCTCACCGTCCTCAACAACGCCTACGCCGGCAGCGGCGTCACGTTCACTCTGGCCGAGATCAGGCGGACGCAGAACGCGGCCTGGTTCTCCGACCCCGAGGGCAACGAGAGGAAGATGAAGTCCGCGCTGCACACCGGCAACGCGCAGGACCTCAACTTCTACACCGCCGACCTCGGCAGCAGCCTCCTCGGCTGGGCCACGTTCCCGAGCAGCTACCGCTCCCAGCCGTCGATGGACGGCGTCGTCGTCCACTACCAGAGCCTGCCGGGCGGCTCGATCGGCAACTACAACGAGGGCGACACCGGAACCCACGAGGTCGGCCACTGGATGGGCCTCTACCACACGTTCCAGGGCGGGTGCAGCGGCTCCGGCGACAGCGTCTCCGACACGCCCGCCGAGCAGAGCCCGGCCTCGGGCTGCCCGACCGGCCGCGACACCTGCTCCGCGCCCGGCGCCGACCCCATCCACAACTTCATGGACTACAGCTACGACTCCTGCATGTACGAGTTCACGCCGGGCCAGTCCACGCGCATGAAGAACCAGTGGGCCGCCTACCGCGCCTGATCCCCGACGGCGTCTGATTCTCGACGGCGTCTGATTCCGTACCCCGTCTGACCAGCGAGCCCGGCGCCGGAGCTTTCCGCTCCGGCGCCGGGCTCCTCGGTTTCCGCCGGGGCGGCCACCGAACGGGTCAGTTGATGTCGACTATCGGGAGTTTCAGGGCCGCGGGGGCGTCGGCCGGGACGACGGGGTTCTTCGGGGCGACCGGGGCGAGGCGGCGGTAGGCGTCGCCCAGGGCGGGGCGCGGGTCCTTCTCCGCGCGGTTCGGCCAGAACGACATGGCGCGCTCGGCCTGGGCCGTGATGGTGAGGGACGGGTTGACGCCCAGGTTGGCCGACACGGCGGAGCCGTCCACGACGTGCAGGCCGGGATGCCCGTAGACGCGGTGGTAGGGGTCGATCACGCCCGTCTCGGCGGAGTCGCCGATCGCGCAGCCGCCGAGGAAGTGCGCGGTCATCGGGATGTCGAACAGGTCGCCCCAGGCGCCGCCCGGGATGCCGCCGATCTCCTCGGCGATCAGGCGGGTCGCCTCGTGCCCCTCGGGGATCCAGGTCGGGTTCGGCTCGCCGTGCCCGGCGGACGCGCGGACGTCCCACCCGAACGGGCCCTTCTTCGGGCTCAGCGTGATCGAGTTGTCGCGGGTCTGCATGACCAGCGCGATGACGGTCCGCTGCGACCAGCGCCGGACGTCGAAGAGCTGGACGAGGTCGCCAGGCCGGCGCACCACCTCGCGGGCGAACTTCAGGATCCGCGGCCTGTGCCGCTCCCCCGGCCGGTCGCCGTCCACCAGGAGGGTCTGCAGGCTCGCGAGCAGGTTCGAGCCCCGGCCGTACCGGACGGGCTCGATGTGGGTCTCCGGCGTCGGGTGGAACGAGGACGTGATCGCCACGCCCTCGGAGAAGTCCGGGCCCGGCTTGCCGCCCCGGCGCCCGCCGCCCAGGATCGCCTCGGAGTTGGTGCGGGTCAGGGCGCCGAGCCGGTCGGACAGCCGCGGCAGCAGCCCGGTCGACTTCAGCTTGTGCAGGAGCTTCTGCGTCCCGTAGGTGCCCGCGGCGAAGACGACCTGCTCGGCGGTGAGCGTCTTGCGGTTGCGGCCGAACGAGCCGGTCCGGACGATGTCGACCTCGTAGCCGCCCCCGGGGCGCGGCCGCACCGCGGTGACGCGGCTGAGCGGCATCACCCGGGCGCCCGCCTTCTCGGCCAGGTACAGGTAGTTCTCCGTCAGCATGTTCTTCGAGCCGTGGCGGCAGCCCGTCATGCACTCGCCGCACTCCAGGCAGCCGCGCCGGCGCGGGCCCTCGCCGCCGAAGTACGGGTCGGCGCTCTCGATCCCGGCGCCGCGCCCGAAGTAGACGCCGACGGGCGTCTTCACGAACGTCTCGCCCTTGCCCATCCGGTCGGCGACCCGCTTCATGACCTTGTCGGCCGCCGTCGTCGTCGGGTTCTGGACGACGCCGAGCATGCGCTTCGCCTGCTCGTAGTACGGCGCCAGCTCGTCCCGCCAGTCGGTGATGTGCGCCCACTGCCGGTCCTTGAAGAACGGCTCCGGCGGGACGTACAGCGTGTTGGCGTAGTTGAGGGACCCGCCGCCGACGCCCGCGCCCGCCAGCACCATCACGCGGCTCGACTTCGCGCCGCGGATGAGGTGCATCCGCTGGATGCCGGTCAGGCCGAGCGCGGGCGCCCACAGGTAGCGGGCGACGCGCCAGTTCGTCTTCGGCAGCTCCGGATACCGGGACCCCGGCGCCCCGGCCGGGTTCGTGTCGAAGCGGCGGCCCGCCTCGATGACCCCGACCCGGTAGCCCTTCTCGGTCAGCCGCAGCGCCGAGACGCTGCCGCCGAACCCCGACCCGACGACGAGCACGTCGAAGTCATGCTTCACAGGCGTTCCCTACTTGATCCGCAGCTTCTTCATGAGCTTGATGCCGGTGGCCATGTAGTCGGCGAACTTGTCGTAGCCGATGGCGCCCGGCGGCTCCAGGTCCATGAAGTGCTGGCTCGCGACGGTCTGGACCTCGGTGAACTTCAGCAGCCCCTCGGACCCGTGGCGGCGTCCCACACCGGACTGCTTCATCCCGCCCATCGGGGAGTCGTACGAGGCGTACGCGGCGCCGTAGCCGTCGTTGATGTTGACCGTCCCCGCCTGGATGCGGGCGGCGATGCGGCGGCCCCGCGCCGCGTTCTTCGTCCACACCGACGCGTTCAGCCCGTAGGACGTGTCGTTGGCGCGGGCGACGACCTCGTCCTCGTCCCGGTACTTGTAGACGGAGACGACGGGGCCGAACGTCTCGTCCGCGCACAGGTCCATGTCGCCGTTGACGTCCGCGAGGACCGTCGGCTCGTAGAACAGCGGACCGACGTCCGGACGGGCCTTCCCGCCGGCGAGGACGGTCGCGCCCTCCTTGACGGCCTGGTCGACGTGCGCGGAAACCGCGTCCAGCTGGCGCTTGTGGGTCAGCGAGCCCATCTCGGCCTCGAAGTTCAGGCCGGTGCCGAGCTTCATGCCCTTGACCAGCTCGACGAACCTCGGGACGAAGCGGTCGTAGACGTCCTCGTGCACGTACATCCGCTCGATCGAGATGCACAGCTGCCCGGCGTTGGTGAAGCACGCGCGGACGGCGCCGCGCGCGGCGCGCTCGACGTCGGCGTCCGGCATGACGATCATCGGGTTCTTGCCGCCGAGCTCCAGCGAGTAGGCGACCAGGCGCGGCGCCACCTTCTCCGCGATCGCCTTGCCGCCGCGCGTGGAGCCGGTGAACGAGACGTAGTCGGCGTTGTCCACCAGCGGGTCGCCGATCTCGGACGGCTCCCCGACGACGATCTGCCACAGGTCCTTGGGCAGCCCGAGCGACACCAGCAGGTCGAGGACCCACAGGCTGGACAGGCAGGTCTGGGTGTCCGGCTTGTGGATGACCGCGTTGCCCGCCATCAGCGCCGGCGCGATGTCGCTGGCCCCGAGCGCGAACGGGTAGTTCCACGGCGCGATCAGCGCGACGACGCCCTTCGGGTGCCGCAGCTCCTGGACGCGGGTCACCCCGGGCATCATCCCCTGGCGGCGGCGCGGCTTCAGCAGCCGCGGGGCCCGCCGGGCGTAGTAGAGCGAGCACAGCGCCACATCGAGGAACTCCTCCATGGCGTGGCGGCGCGCCTTGCCGGTCTCCAGCTGGATGACGTCGAGGATCTCCTCGCGCCGGTCGACCAGGGCGTCCGCGAGCCGCAGGAAGGGCTTGACCCGCTCGCCCGCCGGCAGCGCCGCCCAGGCCCGCTGCGCCTTGCGCGCCCGCTCGTAGGCGGCCCGGACGTCATCGGGACTCGACAACGGAACGGTCGCCAGCGGCTCACCGGTGAAGGGGGTGGGGATCGTCGCGGTCTCGGCGCCGTCCGAGACGACATGCGAGACCAGCCGGTCGATCAGGGCCTGGGGGAGGCTGTGCTCCGCCGCGCTCTTGGCAGAGCCCGCCGCGCCATCGGCGGACTCCTTCGCGCCTTCGACAGTGCTCGCCGTGCCATCGGCCGTGCTCGCGGTGTCGTCGGCAGAGGTCTTCGCGTCTTCGGCGGCGTTCGCCGCGCCGTCAGCGGAGTTCTTCACGCCTTCGGCAGTGGTCTTCGCGCCTTCGGCAGAGTCCTTCACGCCTTCGGCAGAGTTCGTCGCGCCTTCGGCAGGGTCTGCCGCGCCTTCGGCAGGGACCGTCGGGGATGCCATGCAGGCAGGGTATGACCACCCGTCCAGTTTGGCTACCCGCAAGTAATGCGCTACTTGCAGTGATATGCCCCACTAGGTCCCGCCGACTCCCCCGGGCGATCCCGGTTTCTCCGACCGCGACTGACAAACCTCGCCGAACGGACCGTTCCAAGCAGGCCGGAGTTGTGCAAGTCGAGGACTGACCGTGTCCGCCCGGTGTATCCCGAAAGCAGGTGGAGAATCTCAGCGCCGCCCGAGGGCGCGGCGCCGTCCAGGGGAGGACAGCGATGACGCACGCCCGCGGCCGCACACCCGAGGGTGACCCCGGCCGCCCCCGGCCGCGCCGGGACCGGCGGGAGCAGACCCGCGCCGCCCTGCTCGCCGCCGCCGAGCGCCTCTGGGCCGAACGCGGCATCCACGGCGCCTCGCTCGACGACATCGCCGCGGCCGCCGGCCTCACCAAGGGCGCCGTCTACTCCAACTTCGCCGGCAAGACCGACATGCTGCTCGCCTTGATGGAGCGCATCACCAGCGCCCGCACCCGAACCGGCGTCTGCGAGGAACTCCGCGCCGCCGCCGAGGAGGCCGAGGACACCGACCCCACCGGCCGCACGTCCCGCCGCGATCCGGGCGAGGCCTCACGCCGCCTCGCCTTACTCCTGGTCGAGTTCTGGCTCTACGGCATGCGCGACTACGCCGCCGGGTGGCGCATCGCCGACTGGTACGCCGAACGCCGCGCCGAACTCGCGCGGGAACTCCAACCCGCCGACGACGCCGCCCCCGACGACACCGCCCCCGACGGCATCGCTCCGGACGACCGCGCCACCCTCACCATGGCCCTCGACTTCGGCCTGGCCTTCCAGCACCTCCTCGACCCCGTCCGGGTCCCCGCCGAGCTGTACAGCACCGGCAGGGCCCTCATGCGAGGCCGACTCGAACGCTGAGCGCCAGGCCAGAGGCGACGGGGTCAGGGCGTGGCGGCAGGGTCAGGGCGTGGCGACGGGGACGATGTCGGGGGCGCCGCGGCGGTGGGCGTCGGCCTCCTGGTCGCCCTCCTGCGTCTGGGAGGCGCGCTCCGCCTCGACGCGCTTGCGGTAGTACTCGATCTCCCTGTCGCGCTGCTTCTTGGACCAGCCGAGGACGGGGGCCAGCAGGTCGGCGGCCTCCTGGGCGACGCCGACGCCGCGGTCCCAGGTCTCGATGGAGATGCGGGTCCGGCGGGCGAGGACGTCGTTGAGGTGCCGGGCGCCCTCGTGGGTGGCGGCGTAGACGACCTCGGCGCGCAGGTAGTCGTCGGCGCCGCTCAGCGGCTTGGCGAGGTCGGGCTTGTCGGCGATGAGTTCGAGCAGGTCGTCCAGGAGCGTCCCGTAGCGGCGCAGGAGGTGCTCGATGCGGGCGACGTGCAGGCCGGAGCGCGCGGCGAGGCGGTGGCGGGCGTTCCACATGGCCTGGAAGCCGTCGCCGCCGACGAGCGGGATCCGGTCGGTGCAGGACTGGGCGACCTTGCCGTCGAGGCCGTGGGCGACCGCGTCGATGGCGTCCTTGGCCATGACCCGGTAGGTCGTGTACTTGCCGCCCGCCACAAGGACGAGGCCCGGGACGGGGTGCGCGACCACGTGCTCGCGGGAGAGCTTCGACGTCTCCTCGGTCTCGCCGGTGAGGAGGGGACGCAGGCCCGCGTAGACGCCCTCCACGTCGTCGTGCGTGAGCGGCGTCGCCAGGACGGAGTTGACATGGTCCAGCACGTAGTCGATGTCGGCCTTGGACGCGGCGGGGTGGGCCCTGTCGAGATCCCAGGCGGTGTCGGTGGTACCGATGATCCAGTGCCGGCCCCAGGGGATCACGAAGAGCACCGACTTCTCGGTGCGCAGGATGAGCCCCGTCGAGGAGTGGATGCGGTCCTTCGGCACGACCAGGTGGATGCCCTTGGACGCCTTCACGTGGATCTGGCCGCGTCCGCCGACGAGCTCCTGGATGTCGTCCGTCCACACGCCGGTCGCGTTGACGACCTGCTTCGCGCGGACCTCGCTGGTGGCGCCGCCCTCAAGGTCGCGGATGCGCAGGCCGGTGACGCGCTCCCCCTCGCGCAGGAACCCGAGGCACTGGGTGCGCGAAGCGATCTGGGCGCCGTACTCCGCCGCCGTCCGCAGGACGGTCAGGACGTAGCGGGCGTCGTCGACCTGCGCGTCCCAGTACTGGATCGCGCCGGTGAAGGCGTCCTTGCGCAGGGACGGCGCGAGGCGCAGCGCGCCGCGGCGCGTCAGGTGCCGGTGGTGCGGGACGCCGCGCGTGCTGCCCATCTGGAAGGAGAGGGCGTCGTAGAGCGCTACACCCGCACCTAGGTACGCGCGCTCCCACACGCGGTGCGTCGTCGGCAGCAGGAACGGGACGGGCTTCACCAGGTGCGGCGCGATCTGCTGGAGCAGCAGCGCGCGCTCGGTCAGCGCCTCCCGGACGAGGTCGAAGTTGTACTGCTCCAGGTAGCGCAGCCCGCCGTGGATCAGCTTCGAGGACCGCGACGACGTCCCGGACGCGTAGTCGCGGGCCTCGACCACCGCGACCGACAGGCCGCGGGTGGCCGCGTCGAGCGCCGCGCCCGCGCCGACGATGCCGCCACCGACCACGACGACGTCGAACTCCTCGCGGGCCATGCGGTCAAGGGCCGCCGCCCGCTCGGCCGGGCCGAGCCGAGAGCTTCCAAGACCCGTCACCGGTGATCCCGTCATCGCGCATCCCCCCACAGCGGTTCGGTTTCAGAACGGGTTCCTACCCAAGAGTAAGGACCGGTTCACCCCGAGATGCGATCAAACGGGGGTGGGGTGTCTCTCAGTCGGCGGCCGGCTCAGTCCGCCGCCGGCTCAGCCCCTGGACAGGCTCAGTCCGTGGACTGGCCGGGGGCCACGACGACCTGGACCCGCTGGAACTCCTTCAGCTCCGTGTACCCGGCGGTGGCCATCGAGCGGCGCAGCGCGCCGATCAGGTTCATGGAGCCGTCGGCGACGTGGGACGGGCCGTGCAGGATCTGCTCCATCGTCCCGATCGTCCCGATCTCGATGCGGGTGCCGCGGGGGACGTCGCCGTGGTGGGCCTCGCTGCCCCAGTGGTAGCCGCGTCCGGGCGCCTCGGTGGAGCGGGCGAACGGGGAGCCGACCATCACGGCGTCGGAGCCGCAGGCGAACGCCTTGGCGATGTCGCCGCTGTTGACCATGCCGCCGTCGGCGATCACGTGCACGTAGCGGCCGCCGGACTCGTCCATGTAGTCGCGGCGGGCGGCGGCCACGTCGGCGACCGCGGTGGCCATCGGGACGGCGACGCCGAGGACGGTCCGCGTCGTGTGCCCGGAGCCGCCGCCGAACCCGACCAGCACGCCGGCCGCGCCGGTGCGCATCAGGTGCAGCGCCGCGGTGTAGGTGGAGCAGCCGCCGACGATCACGGGGACGTCGAGGTCGTAGATGAACTGCTTGAGGTTCAGCGGCTCCGCGCGCCCGGACACGTGCTCGGCGGACACGGTCGTCCCGCGGATCACGAACAGGTCGACGCCCGCGTCGATGACGGCCTTGTGGAACTGGGCGGTGCGCTGCGGCGACAGCCGCGCCGCGACGGTGACGCCCGCCTCGCGGACCTCCTCGATCCGGCGGCCGATCAGCTCTTCCTTGATCGGCTCGGAGTAGATCTCCTGGAGCCGCTGGGTGGCGCGGACGTCGTCCAGCGAGGCGATCTCGGCGAGCAGCGGCTCGGGGCTCTCGTAGCGCGTCCAGAGCCCTTCGAGGTCGAGCACGGCGAGCCCGCCGAGCCGTCCGACGGCGATCGCGGTGGCGGGGCTGACGACGCTGTCCATCGGCGCGACGACCAGCGGCATCTCGAACCGGTAGGCGTCGATCTGCCAGGCGACGCTGACCTCCTCGGGATCGCGCGTCCGGCGGGACGGCACGATGCCGATGTCGTCGAAGGCGTACGCCCGGCGGCCGCTCTTGCCACGGCCGATCTCCACCTCAGCAGCCACTGCGCCCTTCCTCCACGTGATCCGGTCTTCCCGCGGTTCGCGGGACCAAGCCCCGGAAGAGCTTACGTCAGGTCAGCGGCCCTGGTAGTTGGGGGCCTCCACCGTCATCTGGATGTCGTGCGGGTGGCTCTCGCGCAGGCCCGCGACGCTGATGCGCATGAGCTGGCCGCGCTCCTGGAGCTCGGGGATGGTGCGGGTGCCCGCGTACCACATCGACTGGTGGAGCCCGCCGACGAGCTGGTGCGCGACGTTGGCGAGGGGCCCGCGGTAGGGGACCTGGCCCTCGACGCCCTCCGGGATCAGCTTCTCCTCGGCGTTGACGTCGGCCTGGGCGTAGCGGTCCTTGGAGTACGAGGCGCCGCGCTCGCGGTTGCGCATCGCGCCGAGCGAGCCCATGCCGCGGTAGGACTTGTACTGCTTGCCGTGGACGAAGATCAGCTCGCCCGGGGACTCCTCGACGCCGGCGAGCAGGCTGCCGAGCATCACGGTGTCGGCGCCCGCGACCAGGGCCTTGGCGATGTCGCCCGAGTACTGCAGGCCGCCGTCCCCGATCACCGGGACGCCGGCCTCCTTCGCCGCGCGGGACGCCTCGAAGATCGCGGTGATCTGCGGGACGCCGACGCCCGCGACGATGCGGGTGGTGCAGATGGAGCCGGGGCCCACGCCGACCTTGATCGCGTCGGCGCCCGCGTCCACCAGGACCTGGGCGCCCGCCGCGGTGGCGACGTTGCCGCCGACGACCTGGACGGACGAGTTGCCCTTGATCGCGGCGATCGTGTCGGCGACGCCCTTGGAGTGGCCGTGCGCCGTGTCCACGATGATGACGTCGGTGCCGGCCTCGATGAGGGCGCGGGCGCGGCGCAGCGCGTCCTCGCCGACGCCCACGGCCGCGGCGACGAGCAGGCGGCCGTCGGCGTCCTTGGTGGAGTCGGGGTACTGCTCGCTCTTGGTGAAGTCCTTGGTGGTGATCAGGCCCTTGAGGCGGCCGTCGGCGTCGACGAGGGGGAGCTTCTCCACCTTGTTGCCCGCGAGCAGGCGGAACGCGTCCTCGCGGGAGACGTCCACCGGGGCGGTGATGAGCGGCATCGCCGTCATGACCTCGCGGACGGGACGGGACAGGTCGGTCTCGAAGCGCATGTCCCGGTTGGTCACGATGCCGACCAGCACACCGCGCACGTCGGTGACCGGCACGCCGGAGATCCGGTAGCGGGCGCACAGCGCCTCGACGTCGGCGAGCGTGGCGTCGGGCAGGCAGGTCACCGGGTTGGTGATCATCCCGGCCTCGGAGCGCTTGACCCGGTCGGCCTCCGCGGCCTGCTCCTCGATCGACATGTTGCGGTGCAGCACGCCGATGCCGCCCTGGCGCGCCATCGCGACCGCGGTGCGGGCCTCGGTGACGGTGTCCATCGCCGCCGAGAGCAGCGGGATCCGCAGCGAGATCTCGCGGGTCAGCCGGGTCGTGGTGTCGGCCTCGCCCGGCTGCAGGTCGGAGTAGCCCGGCAGCAGGAGCACGTCGTCGAAGGTCAGGCCCTGCGGGAGGAACTTGTCGGGCGCGGCGGCGGGGTTCATGACAACCTTCCCGTAATGGTGGCGACGTCGGGCCAGGTCACAAGGACCCTGTCCCCATGGTAGGGGCCTGAGCCCGCGGCGGGACGGGCTTTGCCCGCGGCGGTCACGTGGTCTTGGTGACATCTCCCAACACGCCGGGCGGTCCTTCCCATTCCCCTGACCGTCCTTACGCTTCGCGACCGTTCGCACTCGGAGAGGAGCGGGGGTGCACCTCACGGGGCGTCGCGCAGTAGCGTGGGGGTGTGCACGACGATGCTCCGCTCGACCCGTTCGCCGGAGACCCGGAGGATCCCGCGGCGGCGCTCGGCGACCCGAGCGACGAGACCGCTCCGCTCAGCGTGACGGAGCGGGAGGACGTGCTGGCCGACCTCGCCGACCTGGAGGTCTTCCGGGCCCTGCTGGAGCCGCTCGGAGTGCGCGGCCTCACGGTCGACTGCGGCGACTGCGGCAAGCTGCACTACATCGACTGGGAGCTGCTGCACGGCAACCTGCGCCACCTCCTGGACGAGGGCCTTCCCCGCGTGCACGAGCCCGCCCTCTCCCCCGATCCCGTCGACTACGTCAGCTGGGAGTACGCCCGCGGCTACGTCGACGGCGTGATCGACAGCGAAGAGGGCCGCGACGAGAACTGACCCCGCCGGTTCGCGCGGAGTGCGTGCCGAGGGGGTCTCTCAGTCCTCGATGGAGCGGTTCTGGTAGTCGAGGGCCCGCTTGCGGGCTATCCGGCGCAGGTCGTCCAGGCGGAGCAGGGGGTCGTCGGCGGACTGCGTCTCGGGCTTGTCGGCCGGGTCCGTGAACATCATCGGGGCCTCCTGCCGGTGCGGGGGGCGCCGGGGAATCAGCCTCGGGACGCCGTTCTCACCGCGCCGCTTGAACTGCCGGTAGTCCCCACGGCCCGGGCCAGGGTCGTCGGACGGCGTGCGCTGCGCGGGGCGTCCGGCGTCCGGCGCGGGACGCACGGGCGTCTGCGGGCGTTCGAGGACGCCGGCCTCGGAGTCGGCGGTCCGGTCGGCGTCCTCCGCCACGCCGGACGCGCTCGGCGCCGGGGAGGCGGTGGTGCGCTCGGCGACGCCGCCGCCGGCGGCCGCGACGCCGCTGCTGGCGAGGACGGCGCCGGCCACGCCCAGGGCCACGATGGTGCGCGGCCCGCGGCGGCGCGGGCCGGGCCCCGAGGGGGCGGGCGGGCCGGGGGCGTCGCAGCTCTGGTCAGGGGCTTCGCAGGTCGGGTCGTCGACGTCGACGATCAGCGCGCGCAGGAGCCGCACCGCGGGGTCGCGGTCGTCGGCCCGCCCCTCGTCCGCCGGGTCGCGCTCGTCGTCGGGCCGACCGCCGGGCTGATCGGCGCGGAGAGCCTCGTCGGGGCCCTCGGCGGAGCCCTCAGCGGGGCCCTCAGTGGGGCCCTCAGTGGGGGCCGCGGTACCGGCAGCGCCCCGCGCCGCCAGCGACTCGATGATCGCGTCGGTACGGCGCACCGCGGACAGGTCCACGGGCGGGGCGGCGACCGGGCGGGACGCCGGGGCCGGGGCCGGGGCGTCGCCGGGGCTCGAAGGCTCGTCCGGATCCGGGGCGCCCCGCAGGCCGGTGTGGGGGCCGCGCTCCGTCAAGCGATCGACTCCTCTCTGGCCATCGCCCGGAGCCGGGC
This sequence comes from Spirillospora sp. NPDC049024, assembly GCF_040649235.1. Lineage (NCBI taxonomy): Bacteria > Bacillati > Actinomycetota > Actinomycetes > Streptosporangiales > Thermomonosporaceae > Spirillospora > Spirillospora sp. NPDC049024. The sequence goes on along the minus strand of NZ_JBEZFD010000012.1, from coordinate 103,290 downwards.
CAGAGCCCGGTGCTGCGCGACCCGTACCGCCCCCGCCGACATGCCCAGCACATTACCGGTCTCCTCCGCCGACAGCCCCGCGACGACCCGCAGCAGCACGAGCTCGCGCTGGTGCTCGGGCAGCCGCGTGAGCAGGTCGCGGGCACGCTGCGCCTCGATGTAGCGGACCACCGTCTCCTCGGGCCCGGGACGGTCGTCCGGACCGTCCGGCAGGTCCTCGGTGGGCACGGCGGCGCGGACCGCGCTGCGCAGCGCGTCCGCGATCTTGTGCGCGGCGATGCCGAAGACGAAGGAGGCGAACGGCCGGCCCATGTCCCGGTAGCGGGGCAGGGCCGACAGGACGGCGATACAGACCTCCTGGGCCACGTCGTCGGCGATGTGGTACTGCCCGGAGACCCGGCCGAGCCGGGCCCGGCAGTACCGGACGATCATGGGACGCACCTCGGCGATGAGGACCTCGATGGCGCCCGGGTCGCCCTGCACGGCGAGATGGGTCAGCTCCTTGAGGTCGCCGTCGCCGGCGTCGGCGGCGCGCAGCGCCCGCGTCCCGCGGCCGAGACCGCCGGGAGCCGGAGGGGCGGGCCCGCTCGAGGGTTCGGCAGCGCGCGCGGTCATGGTCCCGGCGAAGCATCCCTCGGTCACGTCAAGCATGATGCCCAGCACCCCCGGGCGTGTCTCCACTGTCCTCTACAACGGAATGGTCACAGTGCGGGAGCGAACCTGGAGTTATTACGCGTCGTGGTCACTCCGCTGCCGCGCGTCGCGCGCTTTCCCGCCGGGAACGCGCTCTCTCCGGTGAGAACGCGACCCGTCCGTCGGGATGACTCAGGCCGTGGACGGCCCACCCGCCGGAAACGCAGCGAGACCCCCGCCTGGAGGGGCGGGGGTCTCGCCTACGCTTCCCGGACGGGACGAGCCCGTCGGTCGGCCGTTCTCAGTGGCCGTGGCCGTGACCGTGGCCGTGACCGCCGCCGGCGGCCTCCTCGGCCTCCTCCGGCTTGTCGACCACGAGCACCTCGGTGGTGAGCAGCATGCCCGCGATGGAGGCGGCGTTGGTGACCGCCGAGCGGGTGACCTTCACCGGGTCGATGACGCCCTGGGCGATCAGGTCGCCGTACTCGCCGGTGGCGGCGTTGTAGCCGTGCCCGGCCTGCAGCTCCTGCACCTTGGAGACGACGACGTAGCCCTCCTGGCCGGCGTTCTCGGAGATCCAGCGCAGCGGCTCGGGCAGCGCGCGGCGGACCGCCTCGGCGCCGGTGGCCTCGTCGCCGGACAGGCCGAGGGCGCCGAAGCCCTCCTTGGCGACGTGCACCAGGGCGCTGCCGCCGCCGGAGACGATGCCCTCCTCGATCGCCGCGCGGGTCGCCGAGATGGCGTCCTCGAGGCGGTGCTTCTTCTCCTTCAGCTCCACCTCGGTGGCGGCGCCGACGCGCAGCACGCAGACCCCGCCGGCCAGCTTGGCCAGGCGCTCCTGCAGCTTCTCCCGGTCCCAGTCGGAGTCGCTGTTCTCGATCTCGACCTTGATCTGGTTGATCCGGGCGGTCACCTCGTCCGCCGAGCCCTCGCCGTCGACGATGGTGGTGGCGTCCTTGGTGACGGTGATCCGGCGGGCGCGGCCGAGGTCCTCCAGCCCGATCGAGTCGAGCTTGAGGCCGATGGCCTCGCTGACGACCTGGCCGCCGGTCAGGGTGGCCATGTCGCCGAGCATCGCCTTGCGGCGGTCGCCGAAGCCGGGCGCCTTGACCGCGACGGACAGGAAGGTGCCGCGGATCTTGTTGGCGACGAGCAGCGCCAGGGCCTCGCCCTCGACGTCCTCGGCCACCACGAGCAGCGGCTTCTTGGTCTGCGCGACCTTCTCCGCCAGCGGCAGGAACTCCTGCACGTTGGAGATCTTGCCGTCCACGATGAGCACGTAGGCGTCCTCCAGGACGGCCTCCATGCGCTCGTGGTCGGTGACCATGTGCGGCGACAGGTAGCCCTTGTCGAACTGGAGGCCCTCGGTGAACTCCAGCTCGAGGCCCATGGTGTGGGCCTCCTCGACGGTGATGACGCCGTCCTTGCCGACCTTCTCGAACGCCTCGGCGATCAGCTCGCCGATCTGCGGGTCCTGGGCCGAGATGGTCGCGACGTGCGCGATCTCGCCCTTCTCCTCGACCTCGCGGGCCGACTTCAGCAGCTGGTCGGACACGTACTGGGCGGCCGCGTCGATGCCGCGCTTGAGGGCGAGCGGCGACGCGCCGGCCGCCACGTTGCGGGTGCCCTCCCGGACCAGCGCCTGCGCGAGGACGGTCGCCGTGGTGGTGCCGTCACCCGCGATGTCGTTGGTCTTGGTCGCCACTTCCTTGGCGAGCTGGGCCCCGAGGTTCTCGTAGGGGTCCTCCAGCTCCACCTCGCGGGCGATGGTGACGCCGTCGTTGGTGATCGTCGGCGCGCCGAACTTCTTGTCGATGACGACGTTGCGGCCGCGCGGGCCGATCGTCACCTTGACGGCGTCCGCGAGAGCGTTGACGCCGCGCTCAAGAGCCCGGCGAGCGTCCTCCTCGAACTCCAGGATCTTCGCCATGCGGATACTCCTCTTTCACGCGATCCGCCCCGGCGGGCCGCCCGAAGGCGGCGCCGACCGGGGCGGGTGCATCACGTCTCGGTGATTACTTCTCGATGACCGCGAGCACGTCGCGGGCCGAGAGGACGAGGTACTCCTCGCCGTTGTACTTGACCTCGGTGCCGCCGTACTTGCTGTAGAGCACGACCTCGCCGACCTTGACGTCGACCGGGACGCGCTCGCCCTTGTCGTCGACGCGACCCGGGCCAACGGCAAGGACGGTGCCCTCCTGGGGCTTCTCCTTGGCGGTGTCCGGAATCACCAGGCCCGACGCGGTGGTGGTCTCGGCCTCAAGCGGCTGGACGACGATGCGGTCCTCAAGCGGCTTGAGAACAACCTTGGTGGCGGTCGTCACGATCTGACCTCCCCTTCGATTGGTCCTCGGCCGGCCATGGATGACCGACCAGCACATGTGACAGAAGAGGCGACCCTGGACCGGCCTGCCGTCGCGGGTGCCAGACCGACCTTCGTCGCTGTGGTTGGCACTCTACCCTTGAGAGTGCCAGTCGTGAGACTATTCCGTGCCCGTTACCCCGTCAACACGGACACGAACCCGCCGACCGGCCGTCTCCGGACGTTCACCAGGCCCGGGGTTCCGCTTCCTGCCGCTAACTTCCACCCTATGGACATCGCGTCGTTCCGGGCCCTGCGCACCCCCTCCAGCCAGGCGCTCCTCAAGGAGGCGGCCGAGGCGGACGTGAGCGAGGACGGTCTGCTCGCCACGGCGTCGCGGCTGCGCGAACGGCACGACGACCCCTCGCTCGTGGCCGCCGCGCTGACCCAGGTGCGGTTGCGGGCGCGGGCCCGCGCCAAGTTCGGGGCCGACGCCGACCGTATGTACTTCACGCAGGCGGGGCTTGAGCAGTCCACGCGCGCGAGCGTGGCGGCCTACCGTGCCGCACGGTTCGCGGACCGGCTGCCCGGGGAGCGCGTGCTGGAACTGGGGTGCGGGATAGGGGCCGACCTCATCGCCCGAGCGCGCGCGGGCCTCATCGGGGAAGGCGTGGAGCTGGACCCGCTGACGGCCGAGGTTGCCCGCGCCAACGTGGCCGCTCTCGGACTGGACGGTCTCGCCTCCGTGCGGGTCGGGGACGCGACCAAGGAGGATCCTTCCGGCTTCGACGCGGTCTTCGCGGACCCTGGCCGGCGCACGGCGCGCGGCCGGGTCTTCGATCCCCGCTCGTACGAACCGCCGTTCGACGTCGTCCTGGAGATGGCCCGGCAGGTGCCCGCCGCCTGCCTGAAGGTCGCACCCGGCATCCCCCATGAGGCCGTACCGGACGACGCCGAGGCCGAGTGGATCTCGGTCGGCGGCGACGTGAAGGAGGCCGCCCTATGGCTGGGCGGGCTGGCAGGCGACGCGGGCCGGCGGGCCACTCTCCTCTCGTCCGACACCCGTTTCCCCGAGACCGAGCCCCTGCCCGAGACAGAGCCCCGGGTCTGGACGCTGACCTCCAGCGGTGCGGGCGAGCCGGACGTGCGTGCATGGGGCCGGTACCTGTACGAGCCTGACGGCGCCGTGATCCGGGCCCACCTGGTCGGCGAGGTCGCGGATCTGGTCGGCGGCGGCCTGGCGGACCCTCGCATCGCGTACGTCACGTCCGACGAACTCCGTCCGACGCCCTTCGCCTCCGCCTACGAGATAGAGGACGTGCTGCCCTTCTCCGTGAAGCGGCTGCGCGCCGAGCTGCGCCGCCGCGAGGTCGGCGTGCTGACCGTCAAGAAGCGCGGTTCCGCCGTCGACGTGGACCGGCTCCGCCGCGACCTCGGGTTCGGCGGGCGCCGCGCGGGGCGGGGCGCCGCGGAGCTGACCCTCGTGGTGACCCGTGTGGGACGCGACCCCGTCGCACTGCTGACGCACCCCGTCGCCGGAGCCTGACCCGCCGGACACGCGGTCTGCCCCTCGGGAACGCGGCCTGACCCGCCGGGGACGGGCGCCGCCCGGCAACCCTTCCCAAAGATCTTCCACCCGGCGGCGCAACACCAAGCGGGGCAGGGCGACGCGCCACGGCGGTGCAAATCATCGGCGCTTTCCGGCATTGCGTGCACCAGGGATTGCGGCCACCCGGCAAGGGCATGGCGCGGCCCTGGAAATCGGTGCGCCGTGCCCGAGCGGCCCCGAAACGCCAAGGCAGGTTCAGCGGCAGGGCCATCGGCGCCCTCGAAGCCGTCCCGAAAAAGCGCGGATCCGGACCCGCCGCGTCACGCCCGCAGTACGCACGTCGGGCAAGGTGTAGCCGATCGCGGGTTCGCGAACTGACGATGTTGGGCGAGATGTACGGACAGAACGCCGCCCCAGAACGCCGGACCCGTCCCGCGCCGCCCGGCGCCGTCCACCCCAGCTATCCCCATGAAAAGAGCGATAGCCACAAAACGGGAAACTCGCCACGCAATCAGCTATTTCCAACTAGTCGCCCTAGCCGGATAACAGGCGCATCCCGCAGAACTCGCAACTTTCTCTACTACCCGTTTTAGGCGCGCTCTACACGCACTACAGTGGCCACTCCAGAGATTCATTTGCCGTGCGTCATTTCGTCGCGCCGGCACACGAAGGAGCATCGGGTGGAAACGAATCACAACTTCCTGCAGACGGGGGGTCAACCGGTTTCGGACCGGATGCGGGAGTTGCTCGCCCGTGCGGCGCAGGACCACGTCTATGAACAGCGCTCACAGGGTCAGGTCCTGGACGAGATTCGCCAGCGTCTGGAAGGCATGGAGTGGCTGCTCCGCGAGGTCCGCGAGCGGGAGCTCAACGGGCTGACCGGGCAGATCGAGAGCGTCCGCGGGCAGGTCGACGAACTGTCCGGCAAGCCCCCTGAATGGGCCGAGGGCCTGGCCGAGCACATCGAGGCCTTCGGCGAGCGGGTCAAACCCGTGGCCGAGCTGCCCGCGCTGTGGGCCGACGTCGGCGTGGTGGCCGAGAACGTCGACGAGGGCCTGACCCGCATCCAGGCCGTCCTCGACTCGGCGCAGCAGATCACCGACGCCACGCAGCAGGCGTCGCGGCGCATGGACGACATGACCAAGCGGCTGGACAAGCTCCAGGGCAGCATGGAGGCCGCGTCCGTCCGCTTCAACCGGCTCGACAAGTCGCTCGCGGAACTCGGCCACCGGTCCGAGCGGCTCGAACACTCGATCAACGGGGTCACGGCGCGGGTCGACCAGGCGCTCGGCGAGATGGCCGACCGCACGGAGCAGGGCCTGGAGGCGGTCAGCGGCCGGGTCGAGGGCGTCGGCGGCCGCCTCGACGGCATCGACGGCCGGCTGGACGGCGTCGACGGCCGCCTCGAAGGGCTGTCGGGCAAGCTGGAGGGCCTCGACGGCCGGTTCGAAGGGGTCGACGGCCGCATCGACGGGGTCGGCGAGCGGATCAGCCGGCTCCCCGCCGCGCTGGGCATCGCCGAGGTGCACCGGGCGCTGACCGACCTCGCGCAGCGCCCGGACGCCGAGTACGGCGACCGGTTCGACGCGCTGGAGAAGCACCTCGCCGAGGCCGTCGACCCGCTGGTCGAGGAGCTGCGCGCCCGGCCGGACCGCGACGAGGTCAAGGCGACCATGGCGCAGATCGCCGAGACCGCCTACAGCGACGTCGCCAAGCGCATGGACGAGTTCTCCCGCCGGTTCGAGGACGTGCACGACGACGTCCGCAAGCGCATCGAGGGCATCCACGACGAGGTCGCCAAGCGGGTCGACGGCGCGCTGGAGGAGTTCACCGCGCAGGTCGACCTCGTCTCCCGCCGCGTCGAGTCCGTGCACGTCGACGTGGCCAAGCAGGTCGAGTCGGTGCACAACGAGATGTCGCGTCAGGTCAGCGGCGTCCACCACGACTTCGGCAAGCGGATCGGCGACATCCACGACGACGTCACGCGGCAGGTCGGCACCATCCACGAGGACGTCGCCAAGCAGGTCGGCCACATGCAGGAGGACGTCGCGCGGCAGGTCGGCGGCGTCCAGGCGGAGTTCGCGCGGCGGGTGGAGAGCATGCAGGACGATGCCGCCCGGCGCGCCGACGCGGCGCAGGCCGAGTTCGCCAAGCGCTTCTCCCACGTGGAGGACGAGGTCGGCCGGAAGGTGGACGGCGTCCACGACGATGTGTCCAAGCAGGTCAACGCGGTGCATGAGGACGTGCTGAAACGGCTGTCCACCCTGGAGGAGACGATGCTCGCGCTCGCCGAGGCGCTGCTGCGTCCCCGCCGCGAGGCCAAGGACTGACGAGTGTCCGGGTGGGGCCGGCGCGGGCCCCACCCGGCATCCCCTACCTCCCGGTATTCGCCGCGTTCGTCCGGTGAACCGCCGGGATGACCGGAGATGCTTCCCTCATGTCACCCCGATGACGTGCGTTTTGTTACTTTCCGTCTTCGCAAAATCACTCCCAATACCCATCGGAATCCGTTTTCATGGATCAGGTGACCCACACACCGGCTCCCTGCCTGCCGACCGGCGTCCCGCCCGGGCACACCACCCTGCGCTGGGTGGAGGACTGCCTCGGCAAGGGCGCCGAGGTCCGCATGGTGCGGCCCCTCGCCGGCACCGCCCACGCCAACCACGCCCTCCTCGTCGAGAGCCGCTCCGGCGAGGCCCACCACCTCGTCCTGCGCCGCTGGACCTCCCGCGAAGCGGCCCCCGCCCGCCGCGGCTACGGCGACGCCGAGTTCTCCCCCGAACGCGAGATCGCGGCGCTCGCGCTGCTCGCCGCCAGCAGGATCCCCACCCCGTCCCTGGTCGCCGCCGACCCGTCGGGCGCCTACTGCGACGTCCCCGCCCTGCTGATCACCCGGCTCAGGGGCCACCCGCCGCGGCCCTCCCGCGACGACCTGCCCGAGTACCTGATCCAGCTGGCCGCCGCGCTGCTGGAGGTGCACGAGCTGAACGGCGCGTCCACCATGCCGCCGTACGTCCCGCACAACCGGCTCGACGTGCGGCTCCCGCCCAAGCACGCGATCCGCCCCGAGCTGTGGGAACGCGCCTTCGAGGTCGCCGCCCGGCCCGCCCCGGAGGCGCCCGCCCGGTTCATCCACCGCGACTACCACGCCGACAACACCCTGTGGTCCTACGGCAGGCTCACCGGCATCGTCGACTGGTCGGACGCCTCATCCGGCCCCGTCGCCGTCGACATCGCCTGCATGCGCCGCGGCCTGGCACTGCGCTACGCCCCGTCCGTCGCCGACCGCTTCCTGCGCTCCTTCGACCAGGTCTCCGGCGGCCACGCACACGACCCGTACTGGGACGTGCGCAGCGTCCTCGACCTGCTCCCCGAGGACGACAACCGCATGATCGACGAACCCCAGATCCCCCTCTACGAGGACTACCTCGACGGTCTCCTGGCCCAGTGCTGAACCCGGCAGCATGTCCGCCGCGGCACTGAGGCAGACACGATCAAGGGAGCCACTCCGCCGAGGCCAGCCCAGGGTCGAGACCAGCACCGCGCCGAAGGCGGCGCTGCGAAGGGCAGTACCTCGGCCCAGGGCCGACGTTGGACCAGCATCTGCTGAGCCAGAGACAGTATTGAGGCCAACACGAGGCTGAGGCCGGCCCCGGGCCGCGGTCGGCGGTGCGCCGAGGCCGGCGCGACGCCGGGACCGGCACCACAGTGGGGCCGGCACCGTGCTGGGGGTGGCGCGCTCAGCGTTGGGTGACGGCTTGCTCAGGGGAGGGTGACGGCCTCGATCGGGAGGCTGGAGTCGGCGGGGAGTTCCAGGTCGGACGGGGCGATGCCGGAGGCGACCAGCTCGGAGCCCAGGGCGGCGACCATGGCGCCGTTGTCGGTGCACAGCTTCGGGCGCGGGACGCGCAGGCGGACTCCGGCGGCCGCGCAGCGCTCCGCGGCGAGGGCGCGCAGCCGCGAGTTGGCCGCGACGCCCCCGCCTATCAGCAGGTCGGGGACGCCGTTGTCCTTGCAGACCTTCAGCGCCTTCTGCGTCAGGACGTCCACGACGGCCTCCTGGAAGGACGCCGCGACGTCGGCGACCGGGACGGGCTCGCCCGCGCGCTCCTTGGCCTCCACCCAGCGCGCGACGGCCGTCTTCAGGCCCGAGAACGAGAAGTCGTAGGTGCCGTCGTTGTACTTGCCGCGCGGGAACGCGATCGCGGCCGGGTCGCCCTCGCGGGCCATGCGGTCGATGACCGGGCCGCCGGGGAACCCGAGGTCGAGGACGCGGGCGACCTTGTCGAACGCCTCGCCCGCCGCGTCGTCCACCGTGCTGCCCAGGGAGCGGACGTCGCCCGCCACGTCCGGCACCAGCAGCAGGGAGGAGTGGCCGCCCGACACCAGCATCGCCACGCACGGCTTCGGCAGCGGGCCGTGTTCGAGCTGGTCGACGCACACGTGCGCGGCCAGGTGGTTGACGCCGTACAGCGGCTTGCCGAGCGACAGCGCGTACGCCTTGGCGGCGGCGACGCCGACCATCAGCGCGCCCGGCAGCCCCGGACCGGCGGTGACCGCGAACGCGTCCACGTCGGTGAACGCCACGCCGGCGTCCGCCAGCGCGCGCTCGACGGTCGGCCCCATCGCCTCCAGGTGCGCCCGCGACGCGACCTCCGGCACGACGCCGCCGAACCGGGCGTGCTGGTCGACGCTGGAGGCTATCGCGTCCGCCAGCAGCGTGTGCCCGCGCACGATCCCGACCCCGGTCTCGTCGCAGGAGGTCTCGATCCCGAGCACCAGTGGCTCGTCCCGAATCACGTGAGTCTCCCTGTCTCCCCGTTAAGCCCTGTCTCCCCTTGAGGCCCTGTCTCCCCGGTGGGCCCTGTCTCCCCGTTGGGCGCTGTCTTCGCGAGCGTCCCGTCCGTCCGGTCGTCGCCGGGGCGCCTTCCGCCGCTCCTGGTCATCCGGCCCTGTTGAAGCCCATGGGCGGACGGTCGCGGAGTTTGCGGCACATGACGATCGCGTCCACGTCCGAGGGCTGGTAGTAGCGCTTGCGGATGCCGACCCGCTCGAAACCGAACCGCTCGTAGAGGCGGTGGGCGGCGTCGTTGTCGGCGCGGACCTCCAGGAACACCGACTCGCTCCCCCGCCGGACGGCCTCCTCCAGCAGCGCGGTGAGCAGCGCCGCGCCGATGCCGCCCTTGCGCCGGTCCGGGCGCACCCCGATGGTCTGCACGTCGGCCTGCCCGCCCGCCGCGGCGAGGCCCGCGTAGCCGACGATCTCGCCGTCGGGCGCCTCCGCGACGATGTAGTGCCGGGTGCGGGGCTGGTCGGCGAGCTCGGCGGCGAGCATCTCCTCGCTCCAGGTGTCCTCCGGGAACAGCACCCGGTCCAGCCGGTGGACCGCCGGAAGGTCCGCGCCGGTCATGGGCCGCAGGACGACATCGCTCACGCCGGCGTCACCTTCTTGCGGGGTCCCGGCTCCTTGGCGTCCGGCCGGCGCAGGTAGAGGGGCTCCGGCGGCAGCAGCTCCGGCCCCTTCAGGCCCGACAGCCTTGCGATGACCAGCTCGGCGAGGGCGCTCGCGGTGGGCAGCAGCGGCTCGTGCTCCGCGCTCCCGAGGACCTCCGGGTACAGGGCCGCGCCCTCGCCCACGACGGGCAGCGCCTCGGGCGCGCCCTCCAGGACGTCCGCCGCCGGGCCCACGGCGGGATCGGTCGCGCGGAAGCGCGCCGAGTCGTACCGCGCCCAGTAGACCTCCTTGCGGCGGGCATCGGTGGCGACCGCGAACGGCCCGTCCCGCCGGGTGGCCCAGGCGATGATGTCGAGCGTGCAGACGCCGTGCACGGGGGCGCTGAGGGCCTCGCCCATCGCGCGCGCGGTGACCAGCCCGACGCGCAGCCCCGTGTACGGCCCCGGGCCCACGCCGACGGCGATCGCGCTCAGGTCGCCGGGCGCCGCCCCCGCCTCCGCCATCACCTCCGCGATGGACGGGGTGAGCAGCTCGGTGTGGCGCCGCCGGTCGACGGCCTCCGCGAGGCCGCGCTGCACCGCGCCCTCGCCCGGGGTCCACTCGTACAGCGCCACGGTGATCGCGGCGGTCGCGGTATCGAAAGCCAAGACCAGCACGGGTTGTAAGCCTACCGGCCGCCGGCCGGGAGTCGCTCGGCTCTGCCCGGCCCGACGCCGGGGCAGGGCCGCTCAACGCGGGCCCAGGTGCCCCTCAGCGCTGGCCTAGGGCGGTCACCACGGCCTTGGTGACCTCGGTGGCGCCGCCGGTGGCGGCGTCGGAGGACAGCGGGCCGCTCTTGTCCGAGCCCGAGTAGTGGACGGTGACGAGGACGTTGGCGACCCGGACGTTGCCGATGGCCTCGCCGGAGCCCTGGTTGTCGTCCACGCTGTAGACGATGTACCCCTCGTCGCCGACGCCGGTGAGCCGGATCTTGTCGGTGAGCTTCTGCCCGGCCAGCAGCGCCTTGCCGGACTCGTCGGCGGTCCGCTCGGTCACGAACGTCTTGCGGGCCGCGTCCGTGGGCGACGTCCCGGCGGCACCGGCGATCGCGCGCAGCTCGATGGTGAGCTGGCGCCTCTTCTCGCCCGCGTAGGCGCCCCACACGCACTGGTTCTGCTGGTCGTCGCCCTGGTAGTTGTCGGCCTCGGTGCGCTCGGAGTCGGGCGCCAGCCGGTTGATCAGGTCGTCGCCGACGATCGTGCAGGAGTCGGGGACGGCGGTGCGCTCCCCCTTGGACATCGGGGAGTTGTCGGTGGCGCCGCTGCCGACGACCTGGCCGGTGCTCCGCTCGCCGCTCGCGCCGACGCCGCTCAGGACGGCGAAGACCGCGAGCCCGCAGACGGCGACGCCGGCGACGGCCCCGCCGAGGACGACGGCCCAGCGCCGCCCGGCGCGGCGTTCGCGCGCCACCCGGTGGCTGCCGGTGCGGTAGCCGCCGCTCCCGCCGCGGTGGGAGCCGCTGCCCGTCCGGTACCCGCCGCTGTCGGTGCGGTACCCGCCGCTCTCGGTCCGGTATCCACCGCTCTCGGTGCGGTACCCGCCGCTGTCCGCGCGGTAGCCGCCGCTGCCGGTCTCGTACGGGCCGGTCTCCCGCTGGTACGGGCCGCTGCCCGGGCGGCCCGAGGAGTACCGCTCGTACGCGTCTCCGCCCGCACCGAATCCACCGCCGTCCGGCCGGTAGCCGCCGCCTGCTCCCTGGCCACCGCCCGAATCGCGGTAGCTGTCGCGGGGATTCCCGCTGCGATGGCTACCACTCACCGGTTCCCACTCCCGTTGGAAATCGATATGTCGTGAAGGTGAGGCTTGTTGCGGCAAAGAGTACGACATCAAGCCAAAAAAAGGACCAGTCGGGCCGGCAAAATCCGTAGAAGTTGCCAGTCCAGCATCATCCAGGCCCGAGATCCAGGTCGGACCAGCGCTCACCGACCCCGACGATCCTTACTTCGCGCTCCTCGCCGGCCCCGTCGCCGCGAGAAATGATCACTTCCAGCCGGTCCTCGGCGAGGCCCTCGGCGAGGCCTTCTCCCCATTCCACGATCGTCACCGATTCCGCGATCGACGCGTCGAGATCGAGATCGTCCAGCTCGGCGAAACCGCCCAGCCGGTAGGCGTCCACGTGCACCAGCGACGGACCGCCCGCCAGCGACGGGTGCACCCGCGCTATGACGAACGTGGGCGAGGTGATCGGGCCGCGCACCTTCAGCCCCTCGCCGATGCCCTGCGTGAGCGTCGTCTTACCCGCGCCGAGGTGCCCTGTCATCACGAGCAGGTCGCCCGCCCGGAGCACCCCGGCCAGGCGCAGCCCGAGCTCATGCATGTCCTCGGCGGTCGGGACGGTGAGGGTGACGGCGTTCACGCGGTGCGCTCCTCTTCCTCGTACACGGGACGGACCCGCTCGACCAGCCGGCGCAGGCCCCCCGTCACCACGCCCGGGTACTCCAGCGGCAGCACGTGCCCGGCCTCCTCCACCTCTACCAGCTCCGCGTCCGGCAGCGCGTCGGCGATGCGGCGGGCGTGCTCGGCGGGGGTCAGCCGGTCCCGGCCGCCCGCCACCACCAGCACCGGGACCCGGCCGATCACGTCCGTGCAGCCGATCTTGTCGTGCGCCATCAGCGCCGGGTAGAACTCCGCGATCACGTCGATCGGGGTCCGCCTGATCATCTCCTCCAGGAAGGCCACGACGGACGGGCTGACGTACTTGTCGGCGAACGCCATCTTCCGCGTGACGACGAACGCCAGGTCGGCGCCCAGCCCGCGGGCCTTGTCGACCAGCTCGGCGCGGCGGCCGAGACCCCGCAGCGTCCCCGGGGCCAGCGGCCGGACGGCCTTCGCCAGCACCATCGGCAGCCCCAGCGTCATCTCCGCCAGGTCGCCGCAAGAGGTGTTCACCAGCGCCACGCCCACGACCTGCGACCCGAACAGCTCCGGGTGCTTCTCCGCCAGCGCCATGATCGACATACCGCCCATGGAGTGCCCCACGAGGACGACCCGGCGGTCCGGGCCGGCGGCCGCGTCCAGGACCGCGCGCAGGTCGTCGCCGGTCTGCTCGATCGTCGCGTCCCCGGGGCGCCCGCGTCCGGAACGGCCGTGGCTGCGCTGGTCCCAGAACACCAGCCGCAGCGACCCCTGCAGGTCGCGGCGCTGGTAGTGCCACGAGTCCTGGTTGAGGGTGTAGCCGTGGCAGAACACGAGGGTGAGGTCGGCGTCGTCGGGGCCGTCCACCTCCACGTGCAGCGGGACGCCGTCGTCGGCGGCGACGGTCATCTCCCGCCCGCGCAGCTGCCCGAAGGGCTCGGCGGCGTCCGGGTCCGGCCGCAGCCGCACCCGGCCTACGGCGAGGTGCCGCAGCCCGACCGCCGCGCCCACGCCCGCCGCGCCGACACCCGCGACGATGCCGGCGACGCCGATCCTGCGCCTTCTCCTGCTGTCCATTCCCGCGCCCCCTACAGCGCCCCCGGGTACGCCCTCGGTACCCGGGCCCCGATGCGGGTGACGATCTCATACGAGATCGTCCCCAGCGCCTCCGCCCACTCCTGCGCGGTCGGCTCGCCCCGGTCGCCCGGGCCGAACAGGATGATCTCGTCTCCGGCCGCGAGCCGGTCGTCGCCGACGTCGATGACGAACTGGTCCATGCAGACCCGTCCGGCGATCGTCCTGCGGCGCCCGGCCGCGAGGACCTCCAGCACGTTGGAGCCGTGCCGCGGGATCCCGTCCCCATAGCCCACGGGCACCACGGCCAGCGTGGTCTCCCGCTCGGTGTGGTACGTGTGACCGTACGACACCCCGCTGCCTGCTGGGACCCGCTTGACCAGCGCCGCGTCCGCCACGAGCGTCATCGCGGGGCGCAGCCCGAACCCGCCGAGCGCCGGTACCGGCGTCAGCCCGTACGTCGCGATGCCGGGCCGGACGAGGTCGAACCGCGCCTCCGGCAGGGTCAGCGCCGCCGCCGAGTTCGACAGGTGCCGCACCTCGAAGCGCGCCCCGGCCTTCTCCGCGTGCGCCACCATCTCGGTGAACGCGCCGATCTGCGCCGCGATCGAGGGATGGCCGGGCTCGTCCGCGCAGGCGAAGTGCGACATGACCCCGGCCACCCGCACGTGGCCCGTGGCCTCGGCCTTGAGCGCCGCGTCGACCAGCGCCTCCCAGTCGTCGCCCCGCGCGCCCCCGCGCGACATGCCCGTGTCGGCCTTGAGATGGATCCGCGCCTCGCGCCCGGCCCGTTCCGCCGCCTGGACGACCTCGTCCAGCAGCCAGACCGCCCCCACGGTCAGGTCGACGTCCTGCGCGACGGCCTCCTCGTACGGTTCGCCGGGGACGCCCACGCAGACCAGCGTGCGGACGGTGAGGCCCGCGTCCCGCAGGCGCAGCGCCTCGGCCAGCTTCGCGACGCCCAACCAGGACGCGCCGCCGGCGAGCGCGGCGCGGGCGGCCTCCACCAGCCCGTGCCCGTACGCCTCGGCCTTCACCATGGCCATCACCTCGGCGCCCCGCGCGCGCTCGCGCAGCACCCCGATGTTGTGGCCGATGGCGCCGAGATCGACCCGTGCCTCCGCAGGAACCCTCATGGTCACCCAGTCTGCCGTCCCCGCGCCCATGCCTGGGCCTTATCGCCCAGGTCACGGCCAGAACGGCCCCTCGCAAGCGCTCCCCCGGCGCTCCCTCGCCCAATAAGACGCAAATGCCCACCCCAGGGTTCAGCGGGTGGCCAGGGAAGGGGCTAACCCAGACCGCGGAAAGCGTGAGGGAGGGCGTCGATGACGTCTTGGGCGCTGATCGGGGCTTCGGGGCCTGGGGTGGGGGCGGAGGCCAGGCGGGCGGCGAGGCCGTGGAGGTAGGCGCCGCCGGCGGCGGCGTCGAGGGCGGGCATGCCGCCGGCGAGCAGGGCGCCGATCAGGCCGGACAGGACGTCGCCCGTGCCGGCGGCGGCGAGGCGCGGGGTGCCGGTCGGGTTCACGCGGACGGGGCGGTCCTGCTCGGCGACCAGGGTCGTGGAGCCCTTCAGCAGGACGATCGCGGAGAGCTCGGCGGCGGCGCGGCGGACGTGGTCGAGGCGGGCGGCCTCGATGTCCTCGCGGCCGGCGGCGATGAGCCGGGACAGCTCGCCCGCGTGCGGGGTGAGGACGGTCGGGGCGGCGCGGCGCAGCAGGTCGCGGCGGCGGGCGAGGACGGTGAGGCCGTCGGCGTCCACGAGCACGGGCAGGTCGGTGCCGAGGACGGCCTCCAGCAGCGACTCGGCGGCGTCGCCGGTGCCGAGGCCGGGGCCGACCACCCAGGACTGGACGCGTCCGATGCGCTCCAGGATCTTCGCGTCGTGGCGTCCGGGCTCGACGACCGTGGTGACGACCTCGGGCCAGCGCTGCCGGACGAGCTCGACCGGGCGGGCGACCGAGGCGAAGCGGACCATTCCGGCGCCGCCGCGGACCGCGCCGCCGGTGCTGAGGACGGCCGCGCCGGTGAACTGGTCGCCGCCGGCGATGATGCCGACGACGCCGCGGCGGTACTTGTCGGACTCGGGGCGGGGCTCGGGCGGGGCGATGTCGGCGGGCCGGGCCGCGACGACGTCGGGGTCGGGCAGGTCGGGGCCGAGGCCGATGTCGACCAGCTCGACCACGCCGCAATGGGCCGCGCCGGGGTCGACGAGCAGGCCTGGCTTGTGCGTGCCGAAGGTGACGGTGACGTCGGCGTGGACGGCGGCGCCCTCGACGCGGCCGGTGCTCGCGTCCACGCCGCTCGGGACGTCGCAGGCGATCACGAGCCCGGCGGCCTCGGAGGCGAGCGCGGCGTACCGGGCGTGGGGCTCGCGGAGCCCGCCGGTCCCGCCGATGCCGGTCAGGCCGTCGATGATCAGGTCGGCGCCGGCGATGGCGGACTCGACAAGGGCGGATTCGGCGGGCGCGGAGTCCAGGAGGCGGCCGCCGGCGGCGCGCAGGTCGGCCAGCCCGCCCTGGTGGATCTTGGATCCGGCCTGCACGGCCTGGACGCGGGCGCCGCGCCGGGCGAGGCGGGCTCCGGCGTAGAGGGCGTCGCCGCCGTTGTCGCCGCCGCCCACCAGGAGGACTACGCGGGCCCCGTACACGGCGGGCAGGAGGCGCGCGCAGACCGAGGCGAGCCCGGCGGCGGCGCGCTGCATCAGGGCGCCGTCGGGGAGCCGGGCCATGAGGGCCTGCTCGGCCGCCCGCACCTTGCCGACCTCGTGCGCGTACCTCATCCGCGACTCCCCAAGTCGATCACACACTTAGAGTGCCACGTGGGGACCCTCCGCAACCCCGGAGCCGTCCGATCACAACTTGCACCGCAACTTTCGGTGTCATGTGCGCAAAAGAATCTTCAGTCGTAGAATCTTGGGCATCCGGTCCGATGTATTCGCGCCGCGGCCCCCCGGTGCGGCAGAATGCGCCCAGATCAGTCCGCCGGGACTGGAGAGGCCCGAGCAATGAGCACTTCCCGTGGTCCCTCCGTCCGTCAACGGCGCCTGGCCGCCGAGCTCCGGAGGTTGCGCGAGGCCAAGGGCCTCACCGGAGACGAGGTCGCCGAACGGCTCGCCTGGTCGACCGCCAAGGTGAGCCGGATCGAGAACGCGCGGACCGGCGCGAAGATCGGCGATGTGCGGCGACTGCTGGAGCTGTACGAGATCGACGGCGCCCGGCACGACGACCTGATCGCCCTGGCGCACGACGCCGCCCAGCGGGGTTGGTGGGAGGACTACCGCGACCTGCCGAGCGAACTCGCGGACTTCATCGCACTGGAGTCCGAGGCGACGGCGGCCAGGGAATGGGGCAGCACTGTTATTCCCGGACTGTTGCAATCTGAGAGCTATGCCCGGAATGTCATCGGCGGATGGAGCGACCTGGCCACCCTGCCTCCGCAGGAACTCGACCGCCGGCTGGACGTGCGAATGCGGCGGCGCGAACTGCTCTACGGACCCACTCCCCTGGAACTGTCGGCGGTTATCGACGAGGCGGTTCTGCGACGCCGCATCGGCGATCAGAAGGTCATGCGGGAGCAGCTCGAACATCTGTACCAGATGACCGAGCGCCCGAACGTGACCCTGCAGATCCTGCCCTTGGACGTACCACACTCGGTGTTGGCCGAATCGTTTATCCTCCTGGAATTCTCCTCGGTGCACGACATCAATTTTCCTGATATCGTTCACACGGAATCACTGACGATCAGCCACTTGGCGGAAGAAGCCGTCACCTATATGTACCGGCTCGCCTATTCGAGCCTGTCCCGGCAGGCACTGGATCCCGTGCAATCGCGACGGCGCATCGCCGAGGCCAGGGACGCGTGGTGACGGTCCGCTAAGGGCTCAATCCTTGCGAAAGGCACCGAGTGTCCCTTTTTGCTACTCCTGTACCACAATGGAGGAGAAGCGCCCACTGCGGGGCGAGCAATACATGCGTCGAGATCGGCACGCTAACCGATTCGTCCCGGTTTATCGGGGCCCGCGACGCCAAGTACGGCACGCAGAGTCCGATCCTGTCCTTCTCCCAGACGGAATGGCGGGAATTCGTCGAACGAGCGAAGAAGGGTGATTTCGACCTGGGCCGCTGACCCGGCGCGAGGCGCCGTCCGGCCCCGTCCGCCAAGGCGTGCGGGGCCACGCCGCACGAGCCGGGTCCACCGCGCCGACCCGGCTCGTCGCCCTCACAACCGCAACTCTGGAACTACCTCGGCACGCCTGACACACGGGTACCGCGCCACCCGGACGTGATCAGGCGTTTTTTGCGATCTTGTTACCGTGTGCTTGATGCACCGGCAGCGCGGCCGCGGCAAATGCAACTTTCGATGCAGGGAGCCGGAATGAGTTTCCAGGGGACACCGCACGCCCGATGGAGAAAGAGCGCCCGATGCGGCGCCAGCAACGGCTGCGTCGAGGTCGCGCGTCGCGGCGGGGACGCCATATGCGTGCGCGACACCGAGGACACCGCGACGATCCTGTCGTTCCGGCCCGATGAATGGCGCACGTTCACCGAGCGCGCCAAGGACGGTCGTTTCGACACCCGCTGAAACAGTCACTGCAACTTGCAAGTCCGGCGAGATTTCCAACCGGCCTGAGAATTGCGTTGAGCGGGAGCGGATTCGCGCCGCCCAGTAGGAGGCCGCATGATTTCCCGCGGTACTCCGCTCCCGCTTACCGCATTCCCAGAAGATGATCGCATTGTGAAATCGCTCACGGCGCGAGAAACGCCTATCCGCCACACATCGACCTGACGGCCCCCACAGGCGTCCGTCAGGCCACGCGGACGCCTCGGGGGACCCGGTGCAGGGGCGTCCGCAGGCGGGAGGCCGTGATCCACACCGCGCCCGCCGCGAGGGCCAGGTCGAAGGCCAGCCCCCAGGGCCACACCGCGGCCCCGTCCTCGCGGTCCGACCCGTGGTCGTCGTCCCCGGCGCGGACTTCGCGCACGGTGCGGCTGATCGATCCGAGCGGGTCGGACTCCGGCGCGCGGCTGAGCACTACGTCGCCGACGAGGACGCGGCGCTCGGGCAGCCGCGGCGCCGCGTCGGCGAGCGCGACGACCGGGTTCGGGGCCAGCAGCCACCAGACGCGCTCGGTGTGGTCCTCGCTGTACCCGCCGTACCGGTCGGGGACGTGCTCGGACGTGAGCGGGACCGCCAGCGTGAACAGCAGCGGCGTCCCGACCAGCAGGGCGAACACCGTCAGGTACGACAGCAGGATCGAGGTGACGCTGCGGGCCAGCAGCGCCGACCAGGCCTGCGACACCGCGCAGACCACGCCGATCAGCAGCGCCGTCACGAGCAGGACGACCAGGGCCCGTCCCACGCCGATGGCGCCCTCGGCGACCGGCAGGAGCAGGCTCGGCAGGGTCAGCACGAGGGTGACCAGGCCCGTCCCCCAGGCGGCGGCGAGCTTGCCGAGCGCGATGTCGCCGGGGGTGAGCCGGGTGACCTGCAGCGTCGCGAGCGTTCCGCGCTCGCGGTCCCCGTTGACCGACTGGCCGCCGAGCGCCGGGGTGACGAGCAGCGTCAGCACCAGCACCCCGAGCAGGACCCCGCCGAACATGGGGACGCCGGGCTCGCCGAAGGAGGAGGTGTCGCCGTACTCCAGCGCCACCCGGAACAGCAGCCCGAGCCCGTTGACGACCAGGCACCAGACGAGGAGCAGGACCTTCCAGCGGCCGGTCCGCAGCCGGGTCCTGATCTCCTGCCGTGCCACCAGGCCGATTCCGCGCGCGGTCAAGGCGCTCACCTCCGGTTCTCGGTCATCGCCAGGTAGGCCGATTCAAGCGCGCTGCCGGCGGGCGCGAGGCCGCTGACGGGCACGCCGGCGGCGACGAGCCTGGCCAGCAGCCCGGCCGCCTCGCCCTCGGTCAGCGGGCCGACCTCGGCGCCTCCCGCCACGTCGGCCGCCTGCACCCACGGCAGCTCCTCCAGCTCGCGGGCGAGCGCCGACACCAGCGCCTCCGGGGCGAGGGAGCGGATCCGCCACCGGACCCGTGCCGAGGCGCCGGTGATCTCTGCCATCGCATGGTCGCCGGCCGTCCGTCCGTGGTCGACGAGCACGACCCGGTCGGCGATCTCCTCCAGCTCGCTGAGGATGTGGCTGGACACGAGCACCGCGACCCCGTCGGCCGCGAGGGACCGCAGCAGGTCGCGCAGCTCGATGCGGGAGCGCGGGTCGAGGCCGGACGCGGGCTCGTCCAGCAGCAGGACGCGGGGCCGGTGCACGAGGGCCCGCGCCATCCCGAGCCGCTGCTTCTGCCCGCGCGAGAGGGCGTGGACGGGGCGCCCGAGGTGGTCGTCCAGGTGGACGAGGCTGAGCAGCGCCCTGATCCGCCGCGGGCGCTCCTGCTTGGGCAGCCCGTAGGCGTCGGCGAAGAAGCCCAGGTACTCGTCCACCGTGAGCTGGTCGTAGACGCCGAAGGTGTCCGGCATCCAGCCGAGCGCGTCACGCGCCTCGGCGGGACGGGCGAGCGCGTCGTGCCCCGCGATCCGCACCGTGCCCGCGTCGGGCGCGAGCAGCGTCGCCAGGATCAGCAGCAGGGTCGTCTTGCCCGCCCCGTTGGCCCCGACGAGCGCCGTGACCTGCCCGTACGGGACGGTGATGTCGAGGCCGCGCAGCGCCTCCACCGGCCCGAAGCGCCGCACCACGCCGCGCGCCTCGATCGCAAGGCCGCCGTCTCCCGCCACCCGCCACCTCCCGTCGCCGGGCCGGTCCCGATTCCGATGAGACGCGGCCCGTCGCGGGACGGTTCGGAAGAATCCGGATTCTTCTCAGAATCCGGGTGTCCCCCCGGGGTCGGGCTACTCGACGGTGACGGACTTGGCGAGGTTGCGCGGCTGGTCGACGTCGTGGCCCTTGGCGGTGGCCAGCTCGCACGCGAACACCTGCAGCGGGACGGTCGTGACCAGCGGCTGGAGCAGCGTCGGGACGGCCGGGACGCTGATCAGCGTGTCCGCGTACGGCTCGACCGACTCGTCGCCCTCCTCGGCGATCACGATCGTCCGGGCGCCGCGGGCCCTGATCTCCTGGATGTTCGACACGATCTTGTCGTGCAGGACGTCCCGCGCCCGCGGCGGCACGACGACCACGACGGGCAGGCCCTCCTCGATCAGGGCGATCGGGCCGTGCTTCAGCTCGCCGGCGGCGAAGCCCTCGGCGTGCATGTACGCCAGCTCCTTGAGCTTGAGCGCGCCCTCCAGGGCGACCGGGAAGCCCACGTGGCGGCCGAGGAACAGCACGCACCGCTCGCCGGCCAGCGAGCGGGCCAGCTCGCGCACCGGCTCCATGGTCTCCAGGACCTTCTCCACCTTCTCCGGCATCCGCTCGAGGAGCTGGACCATGGCGAAGACCTCGTCGCCCCACTTGGTGCCGCGCACCTGAGCGATGTAGAGCGCGATCAGGTAGACGGCGACGAGCTGGGTGAGGAACGCCTTGGTGGACGCGACCGCGATCTCCGGCCCGGCGTGCGTGTAGAGGACGCCGTCGCACTCGCGGGGCAGCGTGGAGCCGTTGACGTTGCAGATGCCGAGCAGCTTGGCCTTCTGCTCCCGGGCGTGCCGGACGGCCATCAGCGCGTCCATCGTCTCGCCCGACTGGGAGATCGCGATGACCAGCGTCGTCGGGGACAGGATCGGGTCGCGGTACCGGAACTCGCTGGCCAGCTCGACCTCGCAGGGCAGCCCCGCCCAGTGCTCGATCGCGTACTTGGCGATCAGCCCGGCGTGGTACGACGTCCCGCACGCGACGATGATGATCTTGTCGACCTCGCGCAGCTCCTGGTCCGGGATGCGCATCTCGTCCAGGTGCAGGCGCCCGTCGGCGCCGATCCGGCCGAGCAGCGTGTCGGCGACGGCGCGCGGCTGCTCGGCGATCTCCTTGAGCATGAAGTAGTCGTAGCCGCCTTTTTCCGCGGCGGACACGTCCCAGTCGACGTGGTACTCCTTCACCTCGGCGGGGCGCCCGTCGAAGTCGGTGACCGTGACGCCCTCGGCGCGCAGCTCGACGACCTGGTCCTGGCCCAGCTCGATCGCGTCGCGGGTGTGCTCGATGAACGCGGCCACGTCGCTGGCGAGGAAGTTCTCGCCGTCCCCGACGCCGACGACGAGCGGGGAGTTGCGGCGCGCCCCGACCACCAGGCCCGGGGAGCCGGTGTGCGTCGCGACCAGCGTGAACGCGCCCTCCAGTCGGCCGCAGACGCGGCGCATCGCGTCCGCGAGGTCGCCGCCGCCCTTCAGCTCGTCCTCCAGCAGATGGGCGACGGCCTCGGTGTCGGTGTCGGACCCGAGCCCGTGCCCGCCCTCCTCCAGCTCCGCCCGCAGCTCCGCGAAGTTCTCGATGATGCCGTTGTGGATCACCGCGACCGAGCCGGTGCAGTCGACGTGCGGATGGGCGTTGCGGTCGTTCGGCGGCCCGTGCGTCGCCCACCGCGTGTGCCCCATGCCGAGCGTCCCGGCGGGCGGGGGCTCCTCCGCCAGGGCGTTGCGCAGGTTCACGAGCTTTCCCGCGCGCTTGGCCGTCGCCAGCTTCCCGTCGGCCAGGACGGCCACGCCGGCCGAGTCGTAGCCGCGGTATTCCAGCCGCGCCAGGCCGTCGACGACCACGTCGAGGGCCGGACGCCCGCCTACGTACCCCACGATTCCGCACATGGCGGCAACTCTATTCGGTGTCTCGCACCGGACCTACCTGCGAGGGCCGCGGAAGCATGACGCTAGCGTGGACGACCGGTGGAAACCCGGTGACCGGCACGCAGCCCGGTTACTGTTCAGCCATGACGAGCGGATGGGACAGCGTGCCGAGCCCCTACGTGGAACTCTCCCGTGAGGCCTGGCGCGGCCTTCGCGAGAACACCCCGCTCCCGCTCACCCCCGGTGAGCTGGACGCCCTGCGGGGCCTGCGCGACCCGATCGACATCACCGAGGTCGAGGAGGTGTACCTGCCGCTGTCCCGGCTGCTCAACCTGTTCTTCCTGTCGGACGGGCGGCTGCGCGACACCGTCAGCGGCTTCCTCGGCGGCCCGGTGGAGCCCACCCCGTTCATCCTCGGGGTGGCGGGCAGCGTGGCGGTCGGCAAGTCCACCACCTCGCGCCTGCTGCGCACGCTCCTCGCGCGCTGGCCGGAGCACCCGAGCGTGGAGTTGGTCACGACCGACAGCTTCCTTTACCCGAACGCCGTTCTGGCCGAGCGCGGGATCATGGACCGCAAGGGGTTCCCCGAGTCCTACGACCGCCGCGCCCTCGTCCGGTTCGTCTCGGCGATCAAGTCGGGCGCGGCGGAGGCGTCGATCCCGGTGTACTCGCACCTGGAGTACGACATCGTCCCGGACGCGGTCCAGACCGTCCGGCGCCCCGACATCCTGATCGTCGAGGGCCTGAACGTGCTGCAGGCGCCGCCGCCCGGCACCCTGGGCGTGTCCGACTTCTTCGACTTCTCGATCTATGTGGATGCGCGGGTCGAGGACATCCGGCAGTGGTACATCGACCGGCTCTTCGCCCTTCGCCGCACCGCCTTCACCGACCCGCGCTCCTACTTCCACAAGTACGCCCACGAACTGGACGAGGACGAGACCGCCGCCTTCGCGCAGCGCGTGTGGCGGGACGTCAACGAGATCAACCTCGTCTCCAACATCCTGCCGACCCGCGCCCGCGCCACCCTCGTCCTCCACAAGGACAAGCAGCACTGTGTTCACCGGATCCGACTCCGTCGGATCTGATTCCTCTCCTCCTTCGGGCCTGACGGCCCTCCATCGTCGAGAAATCAGGCGATCGCTGGCATCGCTCCGACTCGCCTTGCGGCTCGCTGCGCGATCAGGTTCTCGCAAGCTCGAACCTGCCTTCGGACGCGATCGCCACCATTGAGGTTGTTGCGTGGTGGCGGTGGTGGCTGGGGTCAGCGGCGCCAGGGGCCTGTTACGGCGAAGGTCGTGCCTGGGGTGTAGACGTTCACGTACATTGTGCGGTTGTCGGGGGAGAACGTGACGCCGGCGAACTCGCCCCACTCCGGTTCGGTCTCGGTGCCGATGTTCTGGCGGTTGCGGGCCATCGGGTAGACCGTGCGGCGGCGGGAGACGCCGAAGACGTGCTGGGCGCCGTTGCCGTCCTCGCACACCATCAGGCCGCCCTGCGGGGCCAGGCAGATGTTGTCGGGCGACTCGCCGGGCTTCTCGAGGTCGGTGTCCGGGCCGAACACGATGACGAGGGTGAGCCGGCGGTGGCGCGGCTCGTAGGACCACACCTGCCCGAAGTGGTCGGCGCGGGAGCCGTCCTTCGTCTTCGCGAAGCTCGACACGAAGTAGACGCGGTCGCCGCCCCAGTAGCAGCCCTCCAGCTTCTGGGCGTGGGTGATGCCGCCTGACCCGAAGTCCTGGAACCGGATCGGGGTCTGCGCCGCCAGCGGGTCGGGCACCTTCTTCCACTCGACGTGGTCGAACATGGTGCCGGGCTCCTGCACGACCGACAGGTCCGGGACGCCGGGGACGCACAGCGCCTCCAGCCGGCCGCCGGCCCGCAGGCTGCCGAAACCGCCGCGCGGCCGCTCCGGCAGGAACCGGTAGAACAGCCCGAACGGCTTCTCGAAGGCGTCCTCGGTCTCGTAGACGGTGCCGTCGCGCGGGTCGACGGCGATCGCCTCGTGCTGGAAGCGCCCCATCGCGGTCAGCGGCTCGGGGACGGTGCGGCCCTGGTCGTACGGGTCGACTTCGAAGATGAACCCGTGGTCCTTGGTGTAGTTCCCGGTCCCGGCCTTGTCCTCGGTCTCCTCACAGGTCAGCCAGGTGTTCCACGGGGTGGGGCCGCCCGCGCAGTTCACGGCCGTCCCGGCGATGGCGACGCGCTCGGTGTGCACGCGCCCGGCCGCGTCGACCTCCAGCGCGGTGCAGCCGCCGAGGCCGCCCGGGTCGTAGGTGACGCCCTCGACGGCCGGTACCCGGTGCGCGGCGTCCGGCCGGTTCTCGTGGTTGCGGACGAGCCACGTCCGGCCCCGGCGCCCGGGGAAGGCTGCCATCCCGTCGCAGTGGCTCGGTACTGCCCCCTCTCCCGACCGCAGCGGCTCGCCCTCGCGGGACAGGACCGTGTAGCGGAACCC
Source organism: Spirillospora sp. NPDC049024 (assembly GCF_040649235.1). NCBI lineage: Bacteria > Bacillati > Actinomycetota > Actinomycetes > Streptosporangiales > Thermomonosporaceae > Spirillospora > Spirillospora sp. NPDC049024. The sequence continues at coordinate 78,764 of NZ_JBEZFD010000012.1, read as the reverse complement.
GCGCGGCAGGTCCAGCAGCCCCCTCGGATCGGGCACTAGGGGCCCGTACCCGTCGTGGCCGCCGGTCGGGGCGGCGGACGCGGCCCCGGCGAACAGCTGCTCCACGGACCCGGTGAAGGCGATCCCCGCCCCCACCGCACCCGTCCTGGCGAGGAGCTGACGGCGCGAAACTGACATGAGCACACTCCCTGATGGATCGTTACAAGATCCTCTTGCCCGTTGTAACACGCGTCACAGTGATTGTGAACCGGCCCCGGCGCGAAGCCGGGCGAACCGCGGCTCCGGACGGGGCGTCTCAAGATCGATACTGTCCGTGCCCGCCATGAGACTGGAGCCATGACCGACACCCCCCGCGTTGAGGACGCCCCCGCGAGCGACCTGCCCCGCCTGCTCCTCGAACCGCCGTGGACCCGCCGGAAGCCCCGCGGCACGGAACCGGTCGTCCTGAAGGGGCTGAAGCGGCCCAAGACGCCGGCCGCCGAATCCTGGCCTCCCGGCCTCCGCGAGGAGTGGCTGAAGCTCTCCGACAGCTACATGGCGGCCTACGCGCCGCTGCCCGCGGACACCGGCTGGGCGGCGGTGGCCGATTACTTCCGCGGCGGCGCCGCACTGGGCGACCGGCGGGGCGGCGAGCGTGCCCGCCGGTACTACCGGCTGGTGATGGACGGGCCCGGCGACCTCGCGGACGAACTGCTCGCCGACGAGCGCTACCACGACGACTGGGCCGGCTGGGTGTACCAGCTCCAGCACAAGCACTTCGCGGCCCGGCGCGGCCTCGCCGCCCACCGGCTGATCCTGCACGCGGCCAAGGCGCACCCCTCCGGCGCGGCGGGGCTCGTCCCGTTCCTGGACGACGCCACGGCGCAGCTCATGATCGGCGCGCTCGGCCGGGTCGACGAGGCCGCGCGGCTCTGGTTCGCCTGGCACGGGCCCGCCGCGGCTCCGTTCGTCGTCCCGGAGGCGCTGCGCAAGCCCGGTCCCAAGCGCGCGAAGGCCGAGCAGGGCCTCGCGCTGATCGCCCGCGAGCACGGCAGCGGCTGCCTTGTGGAGGCGGCGCGCGGGTACGGCGAGGAGGCGGTCGCGGCGATCGAGGCGCTGCGCACCGACCCGCTGGACCAGTACCCCGACGACCTGCCGGAATGGGACGAGGAGACCGTCCGCAAGCTCCCCCGGCTCCTGCTTCGGGGTCGCGACCGGGCACTGCCGGTGACGGCCGTCCGCAACTTCGCGACGATGCTGCTGATCTCCACTCCGGAGGACCCGTACCCGGGGTGCGAGCAGGTCATCGAGCTGTGCGATCCCGGCTCGCTCGCCGAGTTCGCCTGGGCCCTGTGCCTCAACGAACCCCGCCACGGCCTGTGGGCGTCGCCGGGCGTGCAGTACGCCCTGCGGCGGCTCGGCGACGCCGCGACCGCCGCCCGGCTCGCCGAGCGGATGGCGCGCTGGGACAACTACTACACCTGGACGTTCAAGGGGCTGACGGCGCTCGACGTCCTCATGGCGATCGACGCGCCCGCCGACGGCAGGCTGCGCCATCTGGACCGCCTCGCCCGCCGGGGCGCCGACCACAAGCACATGCGCCGCCATGCGCAGGGCCGGCTGAACGCCATCGCCCGGGAGCGCGGGCTCACCTCCGAACAGCTCGCGGACCGGATCGTCCCCGACCTCGGCCTGGACGCCGAGGGCTCGATGACGCTCGACTACGGCCCGCGCCGCTTCGTCGTCGGCTTCGACGAGCAGCTCAAGCCGTTCGTGACCGACCAGGACGGAAAGCCCCGCAAGACCCTGCCGAAGCCGGGCGTCAAGGACGACGAGACCCTCGCGCCGCTCGCCTACAAGCGGTTCGCCGACCTGAAGAAGGAGGCCCGGACGGTCGCCGCCGACCAGATCAATCGGCTGGAGAAGGCGATGGCGGCCGGGCGCTCCTGGACGGCGGAGGAGTTCCGCTCGGTCTTCGCCGGGCACCCGCTGATGCGCCACATCGCGCGCCGCCTGGTCTGGTCGGCGCACGGGGTGGGGGCAGACGGAGCGGAGACGGCGGACGGCGCCGCGTTCCGGGTCGCCGAGGACGGCACGCTCGCCGACGTCCACGACGACGAGTACGTCCTCCCGCAGGACGCCCGCGTGACGCTCCCGCACCCGGTGCTCCTCGGCGAGGAGACCGTCGCGGCGTGGGCCCCGGTCTTCGCCGACTACGAGATCCTCCAGCCGTTCCCGCAGCTCGGACGCCCGGTCCACGAGCTGGAGGACGACGAGCGCGACACCGGCAGGCTGGCCCGGTTCGAGGGGCACACCGTCCATTTCGGCAGGCTCATGGGCATGACGTCCCGCGGCTGGGAGCTCGGCGAAAAGGAGACCGGCGGGTTCCGCCGCCAGGTCAACCTGATCACCCCGGACGACCGGCACGTGATGGTCGCGTTCGAGCCCGGCATCCGCGTCATCGAACCCGACGAGTACGCGGAGCAGAAGATCGAGCGGGTCATGCTGATGACCGGCCGCTACTCCGGGAAGCAGCATCCCTTCGGCGCGCTCGACCCGGTCACCGCGTCCGAGATGCTCGCCGACCTGATCCGCCTCACCGCCTGACCCGCCTCACAGCCCGAGCTCGTCGGCCGCACGCCGCCGCCGTCCACCGATCGGTGGACGGCGGGTTCAACCGGTCGAGGCTCATGCGCGCAGGGGTGCCGCGGCCAGCATCGTCGGTATGACTGATCTTCTCGTACGCATGGCCCGGTGGAGCGCCGGGCACCCCTGGCGCGGCATCGCCGCCTGGCTGCTGTTCGTGGTGCTGTGCCTCGGCATCGGCGTCGCGGCCGGCGGGCACGCGGCCACGACCGAGGACTTCCGGATCGGCGAGGCCGGACGGGGGGAGGCGATCGCCGCCGAGGGCGGGCTCCAGCAGAGGCCCGTCGAGCGCGTGCTGGTCATCGGCAGGGGCGCGGCGGCCGACGCGGCGGCCCAGGACGCCGCCGCGCGCATGCGGCGGCTGCCCGAGGTCGCGTCGGTGTCCGCGCCCGTGCGGTCGAAGGACGGCTCGGCCGTCCGCGTCGACGTGACGTTGAAGGGCCCCGAACTCCAGGGCAAGAAGCACGTCGAGCCGTTGCTGGCCCAGACCGCGGCTGTGCGGGCCGCGCACCCGGACGTGCGGGTGGAGGAGACGGGCGGCCCGTCCATCAGCAAGGGCGTCGAGAAGCTTCGCGACGACGACCTGGCCCGCACCGAGGTGATCGCGTTGCCGATCACGCTGATCACGCTGCTGGTGGTGTTCGGCTCGTTCGCGGTGGCGGTCGTGCCGGTGGTGCTCGCGCTGACCTCGATCGCGGCGGCGATCGGCCTGTCGATGCTCGCCTCGCACGTCTTCCCGGACGCCGGGGTCGGCGCCAGCGTCATCCTTCTGATCGGCATGGCGGTCGGCGTCGACTACACCCTCTTCTACCTCAAGCGGGAGCGGGAGGAGCGGGCCCGCGCGGACGGCCGGCTGACCGCGCGGGCGGCCGTGGAGGTCGCCGCGGCGACGTCCGGGCGCTCGGTGGTGGTGTCCGGGCTGGCGGTCGCCGCATCCAGCGCGACCCTCTACCTGGCCGACGACGTGATCTTCTCCTCGATCGCGACGGCGGCGATCGTGGTCACGCTGATCGCCGTCGTCAGCTCGCTGACCGTCCTCCCGGCGGTGCTGGCGAAGCTCGGCGGATGGGCGGAGCGGCGGGCCGTCCGGCGCGGCCGGACCCCGAAGCCGCCGCGGACCGGCGGCGGCCGGATCACCCGGGCGATGCTGCGCCCCACCGGAAGGCACCCGGCCGCGACGCTGGCCGTGGCCCTGACCGCCATGCTTGCGCTGACCGCGCCGCTGCTGAGCATCGACCTCACGGACATGGGCCGCGACAGCCACCCGCGCGAGATCCCGGCGATGCGGACCTACGACCGGCTGAACGCGGCCTTCCCCGAGCTCAAGGCCATGCACCAGGTCGTCGTCAAGGCCGACGCCGCACGCGCCGACGAGGTGACCGCCGCCCTGCGCGCCCTGGCGGAAAGGGCCGAGGGCGATCCCCTGCTCGCCGGGACGTCCGAGCTGCGCACCTCGCCGGACGGGCGGATCCACCTGCTCGAACTCGCGGTGCCGCACCACGTGAGCACCGACGAGGCGCGGCGCTCCCTGGAGCGGATGCGCGGCGAGTACGTCCCGGAGACCGTCGGACGGCTCGGCGTGGAGACCGCCGTGACCGGGGACGTGGCCCGCTACGCCGACTATCCCGAGCACCAGGAGAGCAAGCTGCCGTTCGTCATCGGAGCGCTGCTGCTGGTGACGTTCGCGATGACGGTGTGGGCGTTCCGCTCGGTGGTCCTCGGCCTGATCGGCGTGGTGCTGAACCTGCTGTCGGCCGGCGCCTCCCTCGGCCTGCTCACCCTGGTGTTCCAGGGGACGTGGGCGGAGGGCCTGCTCGGCTTCACCTCCACCGGCTCGGTCGGCTCCCGCGTCCCGCTCTTCCTGCTGGTGATCCTGTTCGGCCTGTCGATGGACTACCAGGTGTTCGTGATCAGCCGGATCCGGGAGGCGGCGCTGCGCGGCGTCCCGACCCGGCAGGCGGTGCTGGACGGCGTCGGCGGCTCGGCGAGCGTGGTGACCAGCGCCGCGTTCGTCATGGTGACGGTGTTCGCCGGCTTCGCCACCGTCCACATCATGGAGCTGAAGCAGATGGGCTTCGCCCTGGCGGTGGCGGTGCTGCTCGACGCCGCCGTCATCCGCGTCACGGTCCTGCCCGCGGTGATGCTGCTGCTCGGCGACCGGTGCTGGTGGCCGTCGCGCCGCCCGCGGCGGGCCCCGGACCGCGCGGCCACGCCGGTGCCGCAGAACATAGGCTGATCGTCATGGTGCAGCCCGGCGAACGTCCCCAGGTGCGGGCGCTGCGCAGGTGGTACGCGGCCGCCTGGATCGTGTTCGGACTGGTTCCCCCCGCCCTGGCGGTGGCGGACCAGCCGGACTCCACCAGGGCCCCGACGCTGGCGCTGCTGTCGGTGCTCGGGCTGTGCTACCCGATCACGGAGACGTTCCCCGGGAATCCGGTGGTCCGCCGGAACACGTTCCTGGGCGTGCTGATCGCGGGGATCGGCGGCGTCTCCTTCCTGATGGGCGGCGCCGCGTCCCTGCTCATCGCGTCGCTCCCGCACTTCTGGATCTTCGCGGGGAGCCCGCGGCGCGCGGTGCTGCTCAGCGGCGCCGCCGCCGCGGCGGCGGTCGCCGGGGACGCCGTCCGGCACGCCCCGGACGGCGAGCCGCCCACCGGCAACTCGGTCGCCGCGCTCATCGGGTACGCGGCGGGCGTCCTGCTCGGGCTGTGGATGTACCGGGTGGTCGGGCAGCAGGACGAGCGCGCCCGGCTCCTCGAAGCCGACCTGGCCGACGCCGAGCGCCGCCTCGCCGAGGCGCAGCGGCGGCAGGGCGCCACCGCCGAGCGCGAACGGATCGCCCGCGAGATCCACGACACGCTCGCGCAGGGGTTCGCGTCCATCGTCGTCCTGGCGGAGGCGGCCCGCACCGGCCTGCGCTCCGACCTGGACCTGACCGGCCGGCAACTCCTGTCGATCGAGCAGACGGCGCGGGAGAACCTCGCCGAGGCGCGCGTCCTCGTCAGTTCGGGAGCGCAGTTCGATTCGCGGTCCGGGTCGGAGGCGCACGGACCGGATACGCGGGACGTCGCCTCCGCGTCGATCGCCCGGACGCTGCGCCGCGCCCTCGACCGGTTCGCCGAGGACACCGGGCTCACCGTCCACGCCGAGCTGCCCGACGTCGAGTGCGACCAGACGACCCGGATCGCGCTGCTGCGCTGCACGCAGGAGTCGCTCGCCAACGTCCGCAAGCACGCCGGCGCGTCCACGGTCGGCGTCGTGCTCGAACGGCACCCGCACGGCGTCGAGCTGGAGATCACCGACGACGGCCGCGGCTTCACGGTCGCCGGATCGCACGGCTTCGGACTCGACGGCATGCGCCGCCGCCTCGCCGAACTCGGCGGCGAGCTCACCGTGACCAGCTCCCCCGGCGAGGGCACCCGGATCCTCGCCATGATCCCCGCGAGGGCGTGAGATGACCGCGAATCCCGCACCGGCCCACCGGAGACTCCGGATCATCCTGGTGGACGACCACACGGTCATGCGCGCGGGCCTAGGCGCGCTGCTGGCCGGCGAGCCCGGCATCGAGATCGTCGGCGAGGCCGGCGACGGCCGCGCGGGGATCGCCCTGGCCGAACGGCTCCGGCCCGACGTCGCGCTGCTCGACCTGCGGATGCCCGTGCTGGACGGCGTCGCCGCCACCGCCGAGATCGGCCGGTTCGGGACCCGCGTCCTCGTCCTCACCACCTACGACACCGACACCGAGATCGAGCGCGCGATCGAGGCCGGCGCCGTCGGCTACCTGCTCAAGGACACCACCCGCGACCAGTTGGTCGAGGCGATCCGCGCAGCGGCGCGCGGTGAGACCGTCCTCGCGCCCCGGGTGGCGGAGAAGCTCGTCGCGCGGATGCGCCGCCCCGAGCCGGCCGCGCTGACCGCCCGGGAGGTCGAGGTGCTCCGGGCGGTCGCCGACGGCCTGTCCAACGCCGAGATCGGGCGGCGGCTCGTCATCGCGGAGGCCACCGTCAAGACGCATTTGCTCCGCGTCTTCGCCAAGCTGGACGTCGGCGACCGCACGCACGCCGTCGTCGTCGCCATGGACCGCGGCCTCCTCCCCCGCTAGTCGGCGCTGGCGACCGGGAGGGAGCGGAGCCGGAAGGTGGCGAGGAACGTCGCGACGAGCGTCACCGCGACCAGCAGCCCGATCGCCACGGGCAGGTCGACGGTGGACCTGACCGGGGACGCCTCGGTGAGCGCGTCCGTCACCGACAGGCACCACTGCTGGATGGACGCCGACTTGGCGCCCGGCGCGAAGTTGCCGAGCAGCGACTCCCACACCAGCGCGTACAGCAGGCCGATCGTGACGGCGTTGCGGCTGGCGACGGCCAGCGCGACGAACACCGAGCTGTAGACGACGCCGCCGACCAGCACCCCGATCGCGAACGCCGGGGTCAGCTGCGCGGTCGTCCCGGTGAGGATGAGCCCCGCCAGCAGCGTCGGCACCGTGGCGAACACCGTCACCAGGACGATCGCCACGACCAGCTTCGTCAGCACGATCACCTCGCGCGGGATCGGCTTGGTCAGCACGTACATGATCTGGCCGTCGTCGATCTCCGGGCCGATCACGCCGGTGCCGGCGATCAGCGCGAGCAGCGGCAGCAGCGTCGCCAGGCCGAACTTCTGCAGCACGCCCGCGGAGACGTCCAGGTCGTCGTTGCCGGTCACGCTCAGGGCCACCGCCAGCACCAGCAGGAGCAGCGGCAGCCCCAGCAGGAGCAGCGCGCGCTTGCGTCCGAGCATCGCCCGGAACGTGATCATCGCGATCGTGCCATTCATCGGGCCACCAGGTAGGAGAAGACGCTTTCGAGGGACTCGTCGGCCGGGGAGACCTCCCAGAGGCGCACGTCGGCGTCCCGGGAGACCTGCGGGAGCAGCCAGGTGAAGCGCTGGAAGTCGACCGCCTCCACCTGCAGGCCCTTCTCGGTGAGCTGGACGCTGCGGGCCGAGCCGTCGGCGATGACCGCGGCGGCGAGCCGCCGGTCGTCGGACGAGCGGACGAGGAAGATGTGCGGCCGGTCGGTCATCAGCCGCCGGATCTTGCGGAAGTCGCCGGACGCCGCGTGCCGGCCCGCCACGATCACCTCGATGTGGCTGGCGAGCCGCTCCACCTCCTCCAGGATGTGCGAGGAGAACAGGATCGTGCGGCCCTCGGCGGCCATCCGCTGGATGAGGTCCATCAGCTGGAGCCGCTGCCGCGGGTCCATGCCGTTGAACGGCTCGTCCAGCAGCAGCACGGGCGGGTCGTGCACCAGCGCCGACGCCATCTTGATGCGCTGCTTCATGCCCTTGGAGTAGTTGCCGATCGGACGCCCGGCCGCGTAGTCCATCTCCACGAGGCCGATGGCGCGGCGGGCGGCGGCGCGGGGGTCGGGCAGCTTGTGCAGTTTGGCCATCGCGAGGATGAACTGCTCGCCGGTGAGGAAGTCGTAGGCCGACTCTCGCTCCGGCACCAGGCCGAGGCTGCGGTAGGCGCCGGGGTTGCGCCAGATGGGCGTCCCGTCCAGCGTGACGGATCCGGACGACGGCGCGAGGAACCCGCCCATCATGTGGATGAGCGTCGACTTGCCGGCCCCGTTCGGCCCGAGGAGACCGGTGACGCCCGGCCCGACCTTCATCGACACGCCGTTCACGGCCACGACGTTCCCGTACCACCGGGAGACGTTCTCCAGGATGAGCTCGCTCATAGTGTGCTCCTTCGAGGGGGGACGATCCCCCACACCCCCCGGGTCGCTCCGCTCATTAGGAGAGGCCCGCCTTACGGAACCGGCGGTACAGGACCGCGATCGAGCCGACGATGATCAGAACGCACAGCGCGAGCGCGACCACCCCGCCGGCGATGCCGGACGGCACCCCGGCCGACGACGACTGCGCGCCGAGCAGCCGCACCTGGACGATGTCCACCAGGTTGAACGGGGTGAACAGGCCCGCCCAGCCCTGGAGTGTGAAGTTCGTCTGCGCCTCGGCGATCCCCTGGACGGCGCCGACGAACGCCGCGCTGATCATGTAGACGGCGATGACCGCGGCGACCCCGAACCCGCGCCGCGGGGTGAACGCCGCGACGACCATCCCGATGGCCGCCAGGACGAGCGCGAACAGCACGCAGCCGACGAGGGCGCCGAGGTACTTCAGCACCTGCTCGCCGGGGTCCGGCATCTTGGAGATCAGTCCGCCGGCGTACAGGACGGTGACGGGCACCGCCATCAGCGCGAACAGCGCGGTCGCCATCGCCGCGCCCTTCGCCAGCACGAAGTCGAGATGGCCGACCGGGCGCGAGAAGTACAGCGGGATGACGTGGAAGCGGACCTCCCGGGACGCCAGCACCGGCGCCTGCGTGGCCAGGAAGATCGCCACGATGACCTGCATGATGACGGCGTAGGACGCGTAGCGGAACAGCGCGTCCTCCTGCTTGGTGAACGCGAACGCCGCGACCGACCCGGCGGCCGGCAGCAGCATGATCGCCGCCAGCAGGAACGGCATCACCTTCGCCCGCGCGGGGCGGCCGAGGCCGTACGCGGCGCGCAGGTTGTGCACGTACAGCGACCGCAGGACGTAGGCGCGGCCGTTGCGGCGCCCGTCGTAGTGCCGGTAGCCGATGTCGTGGATCGTGCTGGTGCTCATCGCGGCGCTCCCTGCTGCACGTCTCCCGGCTGCACGCCCGGGGGCTGCGCGTCTCCGGGCGGGCCCTGCGGCGCGGGCGGCGTCTGGAAGACCTCTTCGATGTGGTGGCGGCGCTGCTCCATCCGGACCAGCCGCAGCCCGAGTTCGGCGACGCCGTCGCGGACCAGGTCGTAGGTCTGCTCGCCGGCGATGTCGACGACGAGGAACCGGCCCTCCGGGCGGACCGCCACCCCCTGGTCGTAGAGGTGCTGCCCGAGCGCGTCGCGCCCCTCGTCGACCTCGACGGTGAGGACGCCGCTCTCGGTCGTGTACGCCTCGACGGCCTGGGAGCGCAGCAGCTTCCCGCCGTCGATGATGACGACGTGGTCGCAGACGCGCTCCAGCTCGCCGAGCAGGTGCGAGGTGACGAGGACGCTGATCCCGAAGTCGGCGCCGATCCGGCGGATCAGTTCGAGCATCTCGTCGCGCCCGGCCGGGTCGAGGCCGTTGGTGGGCTCGTCCAGGAAGACGAGCTTCGGGTCGTGGACGAGGGCCTGCGCGAGCTTCACCCGCTGGCGCATCCCCGTCGAGTAGCCGCCGATGGGACGGTACCGCTCCTCGTACAGCCCGACGTGCCGGAGCGTGTCGGCGGCGCGTTCGCGGGCCGCGGTCGGCGGCAGCCCGCACATGCGGGCCATGTGCACGACGAACTCGGTCGCGGACACGTCCGGCGGCAGGCAGTCGTACTCGGGCATGAACCCGACGCTCTCCCGGATCCGCAGGCCCTCGCGGGCGATGTCGAGGCCGAGGACGGTCGCGGTCCCCGAGGTGGGCGGCAGCAGTCCGAGGAGGATCTTGATGAGCGTCGACTTGCCGGCGCCGTTGGCGCCGACGAGGCCGACGACGCCGGGCTCTACGGCCACGGAGAGGTCGTCCAAGGCGGTCACCCGGGGGAACCTCATCGTCAGGCCCTGGGTGGCGATGATGGGCATACCGTCGAACCTAGTGGCTGGCCCGCCGCGGCACGTCACCCTAAAGGGCGATCAGGGGCAGCCTTTGGTCCGACGCGGCGCCGACCTAAGTTCCCCGCGCGGCGGTCCTCCGGCCGCGGTGGCGCAGCACGACGGCCCACAGGCCCCGCTGGACGAGCAGCGTCACCGTCCCCGCGATGATCATTCCGGCGATGTTGACGCCCAGCTGGAGCAGCGAGCCGGTGATCTCGCTGCCGTGCTTGAGCGCCATCGCGACCGCGAGGTTCCCGGCCGCGGGCACGGTGGTGACCGAGATGAAGACCCCGACCAGCGCCGACGACTTGCCGGCGGTGAGCGACAGCACGCCCGCCGCGCCCGCGAGCAGCGCGACGATGAACGACCAGCGGTCCGGGCTGTAGATGAACGCGGTGAGCGGGCGCTTGTCGGGCAGCCGGTCCAGCTCGATCACGCCGGTCCACCGGGCGGCCAGCGCGCACACGTACGTGATCGCGACCGCCACGGTGAACCCGACGGCCAGCGCCCGCACCGCTTGCACGATGCGTCCGGGCTGGAGCCGGACGAGCCCGAAGCAGATCGCCGCGATCGCGGCGAACTCCGGCCCGAGGACCATGGCGCCGACCACCAGCACCGGCGAGTCGATCAGCGCCGCGATCGCGGCGAGCTGCGTGGCCAGCACGAGGAAGGCCACGAAGGACCAGGTCAGCGCGGTTCCCTCGCTGACCTGCCGGTCGAGTTCCTCCCAGACGACCGCGTCGTCGCCGTGCCCCGGCGCGAGGTCCTTGGCCACTTCGGCGTGGTCGGACAGCGTCAGGTCGACCTTGTCGAGCGCGATCGACCCGTCCCGGTCGACGTCGAGGGCGCGCAGCGCGTCCAGCACCTCGTTGGCCGCCTCGCGGGCGATGTCGGCGGTCACGAGGTCGCCCTGCGGGGAGCGGGCGGCGCCTGGGATCACGACGACGTTGGTGGCCCCGGCACAGGCCGCCAGCACCTTGCAGACGGCGTCGGTGCGCTCGGCCGGAACGATCGCTCTCAGATGCAGCACGGGGCAATCGTGCCGTAAACGACGCGTCGATGTGGCAGAACGCCTGGTCGTGAGGTTTGATCGGTTATTTGCCTTCAAGATGGCAAAAACCCGCAGAAAACCCCCCAGGACGGTGAAGGCATGACACAGGCGCCGGTGCTGACGAAGGCCGCGTGGACGAGGGCCATGCTCACTAAGGCCGGGCTGACCAAGGCCGGGCCGACGGAGGCCGAGCTGACGAAAGCCGAGCTGCCGAAAGCCGAGCTGACAGAGGCAGAGCCGACGGAAGCGGCGCGCACGAGCGCCGGGCGCACGAGGACCGGGCACACCAGCACCGGGCGCGCCAGGACCGGGCGCACGAGGACTGCGCGGGCGGCCGTGGCGGGCCTCGCGCTCGCCGTTCCGCTGGCGACGGCGGGCTGCGAGGGCGACGTGGGGCTCTCGGAGACGGGGTCCCCCTCGTCCGGCTCGACCAAGCCCGCGTCCGGCGACGCGGCCAAGGCACGCAAGAACCTGTCCGGACTGCGGATCGCGTCCACCGGGGACAGCGGAGGCTACCGGCGCGACAAGTTCGGGACGCGGTGGAAGGACACCGACCACAACGGCTGCGACCAGCGCAACGACGTCCTCGCCCGCGACCTGGAGAAGGTCGAGAAGAAGGGCAAGTGCATCGTGCTCTCCGGCCGGTTGGACGACCCCTACAGCGGCAAGCAGATCACCTTCGAGAAGAAGGACGCCGCCGAGGTGCAGATCGACCACGTCTACCCGCTCGCCCTCGCCTGGCGGATGGGCGCCTCCCGCTGGAGCGAGGACAAGCGCGAGCAGTTCGCCAACGACCACGACAACCTGCTCGCCGTCTGGGGCGTGCCCAACCGGCAGAAGAGCGACTCCGGCCCGGGCGAGTGGAAGCCGCAGAAGGGGTTCCAGTGCGTCTACGCGATCAAGTACATCGCGGTCGCGAAGGAGTACGAGCTGCCGGTGACGCGCTCCGACCACGACGCGCTCCAGGATTTCCTCGGCCGCTGCTGAGCCGGCCGTAAGCTCGTCCCATGAGCGAATCGCGCGACAGTGACGCCGCCAGGAACGTTGACCAGGGGGCGGATGCCGAGGGCACGGCGCAGGAGCGGCCGCGGGTGCGGACGGAGCGGGGCGTGGGCGCGCGGGCGACCGGGGCCGAGGTGACCGGCGCGTCCGCGACCGGGCTCACGCTGCGGGCCGGGAACGGGTTCGGCTCCCTGGCGCTCGGGGCGATGGCCGTCGGCGCGGTGGCGGTCGGCGCGGTCGCGATCGGCAAGCTCGCCGTGAAGCGGGCCGTCATCGGCCATCTCCAGGCCGGGACCGTCGAGATCAAGCACCTCAAGGTCGGCCGGCTGGAGATCGACGAGCGCTAGCCGCTCCCGGTCGCGAGGCCGGGAACGGCGCGAGCGGGCGGCAGGGTCAGCCGAGGGCCGTGCGCACCACGCCGGCGAGGTGCTCGGCCACCGACTGGGCCTGCGTCTCGGACGCCGCCTCCACCATCACGCGGACCATCGGCTCGGTGCCGCTCGGGCGGATCAGGACGCGGCCGGTGTCGCCGAGGTCGGCCTCGGCGGCGGCGACGGCCGCGGCCAGCTCGGGGGAGGTCTTCGCGCGGTTCTTGTCGACGTCCTTGACGTTGATGAGGACCTGCGGCAGCCGCGTCATGACCTTGGCCAGCTCGTCCAGCGGGCGCCCGCGGCGGACCATCGCGGCGAGCAGGTGCAGGCCGGTGAGGACGCCGTCCCCCGTCGTGGCGTGGTCCAGCATGATGACGTGGCCGGACTGCTCGCCGCCGAAGCCGAAGCCGCCCTCCTTCATCGCCTCCAGGACGTACCGGTCGCCGACCGCCGTCTCCACGACGGTGATCCCCGCCTCCTGCATGGCCAGCTTGAAGCCGAGGTTCGACATCACGGTCGCGACCACGGTGTCCTGGGCGAGGGCGCTGGCCTCCCGCAGGTCCAGGGCCAGGATCGCCATGATCTGGTCGCCGTCCACGACCTCGCCCGACGCGGTCACCGCCAGGCAGCGGTCGGCGTCGCCGTCGTTGGCGATGCCCGCGTCCGCGCCGTGCTCGCGGACGGCCTTCTGCAGCGCCTCCAGGTGCGTGGAGCCGCAGCCGGAGTTGATGTTCAACCCGTCGGGGGCCGTGCCGATCGTGATGACCTCGGCGCCCGCGCGGCGCAGCGCCTCCGGGGCGACGTCGCTGGACGCGCCGTTCGCGCAGTCGACGACGACGCGCAGGCCGTCCAGCGACACCGGGACCGTGGTCAGCAGGTGCGCGACGTACTGCTCGACCGCGCCGTGCGCCTCCCGGACGCGGCCGACGCCCGCCCCGGTCGGCAGGTCCCACGCCTCGCCGAGCCGCGCCTCGACGCGGTCCTCCAGCTCGTCGGGGAGCTTGTACCCGCTGCGGTCGAAGAACTTGATCCCGTTGTCGGGGGCGGGGTTGTGCGACGCCGACAGCATCACGCCGAGGTCGGCGTCCAGCGCGTGGGTCAGATGCGCCACCGCGGGCGTCGGCAGGACGCCGAGCCGCAGCACGTCGACCCCGGCGCTCGCGAGGCCCGCCACGACGGCGGCCTCCAGGAACTCGCCCGAGGCGCGCGGGTCGCGGCCGACCACCGCCACCGGCCGGTGCCCCTTGAACGCGCCCTGCTCGCCCAGGACCCTCGCCGCCGCGACGGACAGGTCCATGGCGAGCGGGGCGGTCAGGTCGCGGTTGGCGAGCCCGCGCACGCCGTCGGTCCCGAACAGACGAGCCACAGTTCAACTCCCGATCAGAGAGAAGGAGAGATCACCCGGAAAAGCGGACGAGCCGCCGCACCCGGTGCGCCGGCCATGCGGGCCGGGCACGAAAAAGCCACGGGGTGCGACGGCTCGTGCCGTCGATCAACGCTTGCTGTACTGCGGAGCCTTGCGGGCCTTCTTGAGACCGGCCTTCTTGCGCTCCGGCACCCGCGCGTCGCGGGTGAGGAAGCCGGCCTTCTTCAGCGCCGGGCGGTGCTCGATGTTCGCGAACTGCAGCGCGCGGGAGATGCCGAGGCGCAGCGCACCGGCCTGGCCGGTGGTGCCGCCGCCGTTCACGCGCGCGAGCACGTCGAACTGGCCCTCCAGGCTCAGCAGCACGAACGGCTCGTTCACGATCTGCTGGTGGACCTTGTTCGGGAAGTACTGGTCCAGGGTGCGGCCGTTGATCTTCCACTGGCCGGTGCCGGGGACGATGCGGACCCGCGCGATGGCCTGCTTGCGGCGGCCGGTGCCGGCCGCGGGGCCGGTCGCGACCGGCTGGCCGAGGAAGCCCTCGCCGGCGGCCTCGGGGGTCTCGGTGCTGTACTCGGACGGCGCGTCCTCGTACGAGTCGAGTTCGGCGGCCTGCTCGGCGCCGGTGGTCTCGTCCACGGTTCTCCTTGGGGTGTTCTAGCCAGGGCGGCTGGCCCGTACGACGGGTGCCCCGGCGGCCTCTGCTTGGCTGCGCACGATCGGCTCGTGCGCGGGAGTCACTTCTTGATCTGGCTGATCTGGGTGATCTCGAACGGGACCGGCTTCTGCGCCTGGTGCGGGTGCTCCGGCCCGGCGTAGACCTTCACCTTGCCGAACATCTTCCGGCCGAGGGAGTTCTTGGGCAGCATGCCCTTGATCGCCTTCTCGACGGCCCGCTCGGGGTGCTTGGCCAGCAGGTCGGCGTAGCTCACCGAACGCAGACCGCCCGGGTAGCCCGAGTGCCGGTAGGCGCGCTTCTGGTCCAGCTTGTTGCCGGACAGCGCCACCTTGTCGGCGTTCACGATGACGACGAAGTCACCGGTGTCGAGGTGCGGGGCGTAGATCGGCTTGTGCTTACCCCGAAGCAGCTGTGCGACCTGACTGGCGAGACGGCCCAGCACGACATCGGTCGCGTCGATGACGTACCACTGACGCTGGACGTCAGCGGGCTTAGGGGTGTACGTGCGCACGGTCGTAAGCCTTCGTTTCTCGTCGACTCTCAGCGGTTTCGATCCTCCACCCGTCCGGAGGACGGGTGCCACCTGGCAGCGGAATCCTGCTCGCGCCGATCAGAGGATCATCCGACCTGGCGCTCCGGGATGCCGGGGCCCGCACGCGGCCACAAGGACGCACATGATGGGGACACACCGACACGTCGTCGCGTCGCCTCCCACCTGCATTGAGCAGGCGTCGACGCACACAACAAATACGCAGGATACTCGGCCGCGCGCACACGGGTCAAAACGAGCCGCCATGGCGCCACCGGCCGCGCGCCCAGTACACCACCAGTATGCCGTATGACCGGTATGTACGTATCAATGGCAGCCATGCACAACAGGCCAGGATGCGAGGCTTCCAGAACAAGCCGGCGCGCCCCCGTCAGCCCACAACCGGCTACGCAACTGCCACGCACGCCGGACTAGCGCGGACCGCTATACACGGCGAGCCCTACGGGCCGACAGACGCGACGGACCTGCAGACGATATGCGCGACGCGCCGCGAAACCGGCATACACGACAGTCCCGCAGGACCAGCATGCTGCCGAACGAGAGCATGCACATCACCCGCAAGGGCACGCACGACCGGGGCAGCCAGAGCTAGCGCCGGTGGCAGCGGCGACGGCGATGGCGGCGCTGGGCGCGTTCGCCGGTGAACGCGAAGACAATGCCCGCCCGCGAATACCCGCTGCAAGCCACACCCCGCCTGCCGGCTGGGCCCGGTCTGCGCTGCCCGGTATGGACCGTGGCGTGCGCGGCGGCAGTGCCGAATGGGAAACGTTCAGCACTCTAGTGATCACACTTTGTAGTGGTTTCGGTCTTTCTGGAATCATTTTCGTAACAGAGGGTCGATCTCGGGATATGGTGCCGGGCGACCGGTCCACGCCGGCTCACGCCGGCCCGCACCCGGGAGCCCCCGCTGACTACTCCCCGCAGAGATTCCGCCGGACGCCGCCGGTCCGGCCGTGCCGGGCAGCCCGGCCCCGCACCGCGTGACGCCTCCGCGCCCCGTGATGCCTCCGGCTCGCGTGACGTCCCGCCGCGTCCCGGGGTCCCCCCTTACCGTGACGAGCTCGTCGCCAGTGGCCCGCGGCGCCGCTCGGGGCCTCCGCCCGGGGAGCGGCGGCCGAGTGACGGTGACGCGTTCTGGAGCGGCCGTTCGTCGCGCGGAAGGCGTCCCAAGAAGAAGGGCGCGCGGGGGATCGTCGTGGCTGCCACCGCGTCCGCCCTCGCCATCGGCGTCGGCGTCGCGATCGACCGGCTCGTCCTGCCCCAGCTGCGGTCGGAGAACACGTCCGCGTCCGCGCCCGAGCGCGACCCGTCCGTCGAGGTCCCGACCGGCCCGCAGAGCGACCCGCTCGCCGCGACCGGCAACGGCTCCGGGTCCGGGACGGGTTCGGGCCGCGGCGGCCGGGCCGGCGCGTCGCCGGCGCCGACCGCCGAGGAGCAGACGCCGCCGCTGAAGGTGATCCACCCGCCGAAGAGCGCGTCGGCCTCGCCGTCCAAGTCCAAGAAGCCCGCCGACTCGGACGCCCCGTCGACTCCGGGCGGCGGCACGAACTCGGGCGGCGGTTCCGGCGGTTCCGGTGGTTCCGGCGGCTCGTCCGGGGCCGAGACGAGCGTGGTGTCGCTCACCAACGCCGAACGCGCCAAGCACGGCTGCAAGGCGCTGCGCATCGACTCGCGGCTCGTCACCGCGGCCCGCAGGCACTCGGCGGACATGGCGGCCAACAACTACTTCGACCACACGTCCCGCAACGGCGACAGCCCGTGGAAGCGGATGGAGGACGCCGGGTACAGCAGCCCCGGGGCGGAGAACATCGCCAAGGGCTACCCGACCGCCTCGGCCGTCGTGAAGGGCTGGATGGACAGCCCCGGCCATCGGGCCAACATCCTGAACTGCGGGCTGCGCGCCATCGGCGTGGGCATGGCCTCCGGACCCGGCGGGCCGCTGTGGACGCAGGACTTCGGCTGGAAGTGACCGCCCCGGCTCGGCGGGGATGTGACCTTCGGCAAATCACCGGCGTCCGGTTCGCCCCCATGTCATGGTGGGTGTCGCGAAGGTCCAGAGCCCTGAACGAGGAACGGTAAGGTCCAACCCATGGGTTATCCGGGCGATCAAGGCAAACCCGGCGACTGGCCCCCTCGGCAGTCGCCGCACGCGCCGTACGGACCCGGAGCCGAAGCGCCGCCGTACGGCCACGACAACGACGAAGCCCCTTTCGCGCCACGCGACAGCGGGCCCGGCACGACGCCGGGCGGCGGTGACGTGTTCGGCGGCTCCTCATCCGGCGGCGACGCGTTCGGCAGTGAAGCTTTCGGCGGGTCCCCGTCGGGCAACGACGCGTTCGGCGGCGCCCCCTACGGGGGTGGCGGCTTCGGCGGCGGCGCGCCCGTCGGCGAAGCGCCCGGCGGCGAGGCGCCCGGCGAGCAGACCGCCGCCTGGTCCGACCAGCCGCCCGCGTGGGGCGACGAGCCGGTCGCCGGCGGCGCCTACGGCGAGAACGCGCCGGGCGACGGAGGCTTCGGCTCCTACGAGGGCATGCCGCCCGGGCCGTCCGGCCCGTCCGGGCGCCCCGAGCGCCGCCGCAACCTGCCGCTGATCATCGGCGGCGCGGCGGTCGCCGGCATCCTCCTCATCGGCGGCGGCGTCGGGCTGTCGTCGATGCTGAAGGGCGACGACAAGCCGAAGACGACGCCGACGCAGGCCGCGTCCAAGCAGCCGCAGCCGACGCCGAGCCCGACGCAGCCCGTCCTGGCCCCGGTGAAGCTGCAGAGCCGCACCACCGACCCCGCGCCGCTGACCCTCAAGGAGGTCTTCGGCAAGGCGACGTTCAAGGCGGGCGGCCGCAAGTACGTGCGGACGGCCGTCAACGGCAAGAAGACCTGCACCGTCGTCGGCGGCACGACCCTGGCGAAGGCCCTCAAGAAGGGGCGCTGCACGCAGGCGCTCCGGGCCACCTACGCGCTCAGCAACGGCTCCCTCATCGGCACGGTCGGCGTCTTCAACCTGCAGACCGAGGCCGCGGCCAAGAAGGCCGTCAAGGCCGCCGCCGCCAAGGACGCGTTCCTGGTGGCGCTCCCCGGCAAGGGCATCACCAAGAACAACGGCAAGGGCGAGGCGCTCGGCACCTCGCAGGCGCGCGGCCACTACGTCATCATGACCTGGGTGCAGCGGCCGGACGGCAAGAAGATCCCCACCAAGTACCATGCCGCCGTCCGGGTCTTCGGCACGCAGATGGTCAAGGGCAGCAACCTGGCGCTGGCCTTGCACTACCGGGAGACCGAAGGCAAGCCCCTCCAGAAGTGACCCCCATGAATACCCTCACTGCTTATGTCTGGACCTAGAGACGCACGGGAGCACGGCGAGCAGGGCGGCGAGACCGCCCCCCTCAAGCTCCCCGCCTTCGGACTGGAGGCCCCCTGGTGGGCCGCCGAGTCCGCGGACACCGCACCGCCGGCCGAGCAGGCGCCGGCGGCGCCGCAGCCGCTGTCGGCCCCGGTGGTCGAGGACGAGGCGGACGTCTTCGCTCCCGAGGTCTCCCCCGCCCCTGCCCCCGCCGTTCCCGAGGCCGCCTCGGCGCCGCCCGGGACGCTCGTCGCCGGGACGGGGGTACCGCGCGTCGACTCCCGCGGCGCCGTCCCCGCCGAACCGATCGTCAAGCCGCCGATCTCCCCCGACGACACCGACCCCGAGGGCTTCCAGCCCGTCCCGCCCGCGTTCGGCGCGTCCAAGGGCGAAGCCCCCAAGGACGCCGCCGCTCCCAAGGACGCCGTTCCCAAGGGCGGGGCGTCGCAGGAAGAAGCCCGGCAGGAGGAGGCCCCACGGGCCGAGGCCGCGGCGGTCGGCACACCAGAGACAGAGGCCGCCGTGGACAACACCACCGTGACCGACAGCGCCGTGACCGACAGCGCCGTGACCGACACTGCGACGGACATCCCCGCGCAGCGGTCGGCGTTCGAGAAGGCCAAGGAGGCGGAGGACGCCGCGTCGCTAGCGCCCGTGCTCGTCCCGGACGCCATCCTGCCGCCGGGCGTCGTCCCGCCCACCGGCAGCGGCCCGTTCCCGCACGCCGAGCCTGTCGGGGCCGGCGCGGCGGGCGCCGACCAGCCCCAGGTGAGCGGGCCGGTCTACCACACCGAGGCCGGAACCCCGGCCGACGTCCCGCCCCCCGGGAATCCCCCGCAAGGCACGCCCGCCACCGGCCGGGGCGGCAGCACCAAGGGCCGCCCTGTGCTGATCGGCGGCGTCGCGGCGGTCATCCTCGCCGCGGTCGGCGGCCTGTTCCTCGTCGGCGGGTCGGGATCGGACGGCAAGGACGGCAAGGGCGGCAAGCCCGCCGAGGCCCCGGCGGCGGTTCGGACCACCCCCGCGCCTTCGCCCCCGGCCGCATCGCCGAGCAAGCCGCCCGCCGGCCCCGTCGACATCACCAACGAGAAGACCGACACCGCCGACCTGGCGTTCCACGACGTCTTCCCGAACGAGCAGCTCAAGTTCGGCGACCGGACCTACCTCCGGGACCGCTGGTCCCTCAACCGGGACGTCACCTACGCCGCCCGCGGCTCCATGCTCGCCGCCCTCCGCAAGGAGCAGTGCCGCAAGATCGTCCGCGCCACCTACATCGACCCGGAGACCAAGCTCGCCGTCACCTCCGGGATCGCGGTGATGCCGACGAAGGCCGCCGCGATCGCCGTGAGCAAGGCGGGCGACCCGGCCCGGTACGAGTGGTTCCGCGGCATGGCGGGCAAGCGGTCCCCCGACATCGACCAGGCCGGCGGGTACGCGGCGGCGACCGTCCGCGGCCGGTACGTCGCCTACGCCTACGTCCAGTGGGCGAACGGCAAGAAGGCCAAGCCCGGCGACCCGGTGATCAAGAAGGCGGCGCAACTCTTCCTGGACCACGACCTACGCCCGATCGTGGCCCGAACCCGAGGCTGACCCCCGGCCGAGCGGCCCAGCCGTCCCACCTGATCGGCCACCCCGCCCGGTCCGCCGTCCTGCCCGGTCAGCTGTCCTGCCTGGTCAGCTGTCCTGGCGGGGGGCGGCGCCGGTGGTGGCGGGTTGGTCGGCGGACGCGGCGGCCGTCGCGTTCAGCGTTCGGACGCGGCGGGTCTCCTGCGCGCGCCGGGCCAGGCTCTCGTCGCCGGGATAGCGGATCTCCTCCAGGGACAGGCCGTGCGCGGGCGCCACGTTGACGCCGGAGTCGCGGACGCGGGCCGCGAGCACCTGCGCGGGCCAGTCGACCTCGCGCCGCCCGTCCCCCACCATCAGCAGAGCGCCGACGAGCGCCCGGACCATCGAGTGGCAGAACGCGTCGGCCTCCACGGTGGCGAGCGCGAGGTGCGGGTCGCGGTCGTCGCGCGTCCACTCGTAGCGCAGCAGCTCCCGGATCGTCGTCGCGCCCTCCCGCCTGCGGCAGTACGCGGCGAAGTCGTTCTCGCCCACCAGCCTGCGGGCCGCCTCGTTCATCCGGTCGAGGTTCAGCGGGCGGGGATGCCACAGCACGTCGTGGCGGCGCAGCGGCTCCACCCCGAAGGGGTTGTCGCACACCCGGTACACGTAGCGGCGGGACAGCGCCGAGAACCGCGCGTCGAACCCCTCCGGCGCGATCGACACGCGCCACACCCGCACGTCCGGGGGCAGCAGCCCGGCGAGGCGGCGCGGCATCGTCCCGTTGATCGCCGAGTAGGCGGCGACGGGGACGACGAGGTGGGCGACCTGCCCGCGGGCGTGGACGCCGGCGTCGGTGCGGCCGGCGACGGTGAGCATGGGCGGCGGGTCCAGACGCAGCATCCGCGCCAGCGCGTCCTCGATGACGCCCTGGACGGTCCGCTGGTTCGGCTGCCTCGCCCAGCCCGCGAAGTCCGACCCGTCGTAGGAGATGTCGAGCCGGAGTCGTACCAGTGCGGTCATGTCAGCCGAGTCGTCCTTCTGCAACGTCCGATCATCCCTCCCGAGGCGCCGCGTTCATCGGGCACTCCCCTGACACGCTCCCCGGTGAATCGTCGCCCCCCTGACATGACCATGCGATCAAGTCTGGCAAAGTTCGGGCCCGCCGTCCCGATGGAAACGGCGGGCCCTCGCGAATGTCGAGCAAACGCTCCCCAAGGTCGGACGGCGGATTTACTCCTTGTCGCCCTCGTCCTTGGTGTCGGCGGCCTCGTCGGCCGCCTCGTCCTTGGCAGTGGCGGCCGTGGTGTCGTCCGCCTCCGTCTTGGACTCGGTCTCCTCGGCCTTCGGCGCCGCCGCGGGAGCGGCCCCGCCGGTGGACGCCGCCAGCTGCTCCTGCACCAGCTCGATCACGGCCATCGGGGCGTTGTCGCCCTTGCGCGGCCCGATCTTGGTGATGCGGGTGTAGCCGCCGGGACGGTTCTCGAAGCGCGGCGCGATCTCGGTGAAGAGCTCGTGCAGGACGCCCTTGTCGCGGATCGTCCTGGCGACCAGGCGACGGTTGTGCAGGTCGCCCTTCTTCGCCTTGGTGATCAGCTTCTCCGCCAGCGGACGCACCCGCCGGGCCTTGGCCTCGGTGGTGGTGATGCGGCCGTGCTCGAACAGCGCCGTGGCCAGGTTCGCCAGGATCAGGCGCTGGTGCGCGGCACCGCCGCCGAGGCGGGCGCCCTTGGTGGGCTGGGGCATGTCGTTTCCTTCCTGCACCGGCCGTATCAGGTACCGGTGTCAGCTGGTTCCGGGCCGGCCGGGGAGCGTGGCCCCCCGGCCGCCGGAATCGGGTTCTAGTACTGCTCGGTCTCGGCGTAGCTCTGGTCGTCGTCGCCGTAGTTGTCGGCCGCCGCGCTCGGGTCGAACCCGGGCGGGGAGTCCTTCAGCGACAGGCCCATGTCGTTGAGCTTCTGCTTGACCTCTTCGATCGACTTGGCGCCGAAGTTGCGGATGTCGAGCAGGTCCTGCTCGCTGCGGGCGACGAGCTCGCCCACCGAGTGGATGCCCTCGCGCTTCAGGCAGTTGTAGGAGCGGACGGTGAGGTTCAGCTCCTCGATCGGCAGGGCCAGGTCCGCGGCGAGCGCGGCGTCCGTCGGGGACGGGCCCATGTCGATGCCCTCGGCCTCGACGTTGAGCTCCCGGGCCAGCCCGAACAGCTCGACGAGGGTCTTGCCGGCGGAGGCGACCGCGTCGCGCGGCAGCATCGCCTGCTTGGTCTCCACGTCCAGGATGAGGCGGTCGAAGTCGGTGCGCTGCTCGACTCGGGTGGCCTCGACCTTGTAGGTGACCTTGAGCACGGGCGAGTAGATGGAGTCGATCGGGATCCGGCCGATCTCCTGGCCCGGCTGCTTGTTCTGCGCGGCGGAGACGTAGCCGCGGCCGCGCTCGACCGTCAGCTCCATCTCCAGCTTGGCCTTGTTGTTCAGCGTGGCGATGTGGAGGTCGGGGTTGTGGACCTCGACGCCCGCCGGCGGCGCGATGTCGGCCGCGGTCACCTCGCCCGGGCCCTGCTTGCGCAGGTACATGACGACCGGCTCGTCGTGCTCGGACGAGACGACGAGCTCCTTGAGGTTCAGGATGATGTCGGTGACGTCCTCCTTCACCCCGGGCACGGTGGAGAACTCGTGCAGGACGCCTTCGATCCGGATGCTGGTGACGGCCGCACCGGGAATCGAGGAGAGCAGGGTACGACGCAGCGAGTTGCCGATCGTGTAGCCGAAGCCCGGCTCCAGCGGCTCGATGGTGAACCGCGACCGGTACTCGTCGACCTGCTCTTCGGTGAGAGTCGGACGCTGAGCGATGAGCATGGTGGTGCCTTCTTTCCGCGGTGCCCGCTATTTGACTACCGCGTTCTGGATTCTTCCCCGATCCGCCGGGGATCCCACAGGGACCGGCCCCACGGGACCCCGGCGGCGCTGAGCCCCTACTTGGAGTAGAGCTCGACGATCAGCTGCTCCTGGACGGGAGCGTCGATCTGCTGGCGGACGGGCAGCGAGTGCACGAGGATCCGCATCTTCTCGCCGTCGACCCCGAGCCACGCCGGGACCTGGCGCTCGCCGACCTCGGCCTTGGCGACCTGGAACGGCGTCATCTCCATCGACTTCGGCTTGACGTCGATGATGTCGGCCTCGCTGACGAGGGCCGACGGGATGTTGACCTTCTTGCCGTTGACCCGGATGTGGCCGTGCCGGATGAGCTGGCGGGCCATGTCGCGGGACTTGGCGAAGCCGGCCCGGTAGACGACGTTGTCGAGCCGGCGCTCCAGCAGCGTGAGCAGGTTGTCACCCGTCTTGCCCTGCTGGCGGTTCGCCTCGACGTAGTAGTTGTGGAACTGCCGCTCCAGCACGCCGTAGATGCGCCGCGCCTTCTGCTTCTCACGAAGCTGCAGCAGGTACTCGGTCTCCTTGGGCCGACCGCGACCGTGCTCACCCGGCGGGTAGGGACGGATCTCGATCGGGCACTTCGGGCCCTCGCACTTGCTGCCCTTGAGGAACAGCTTCATCTTCTCGCGGCGGCAGAGCTTGCAGTCCGCACCGGTGTAACGAGCCATTGTTCTAGATCTCCCCCTGCCTCAGACCCGGCGACGCTTCGGCGGGCGGCAGCCGTTGTGCGGAACGGGCGTGACGTCCTGGATCGAGCCCACCTCCAGGCCGGTCGCCTGCAGCGACCGGATGGCGGTCTCGCGGCCCGAGCCCGGGCCCTTCACGAAGACGTCGACCTTGCGCATGCCGTGCTCCATCGCGCGCCGGGCGGCGGCCTCGGCGGCCTGCTGCGCGGCGAACGGGGTGGACTTGCGCGAGCCCTTGAACCCGACGTGGCCCGAGGAGGCCCAGGAGATCACGTTGCCGTTGGGGTCGGTGATCGAAACGATCGTGTTGTTGAACGTGCTCTTGATGTGGGCGTGCCCGTGAGCGACGTTCTTCTTTTCCTTGCGGCGCACCTTCTTGGCGCCGACACGGCTCTTAGGAGGCATGTGCTCTCTCTACTCTTGAGGTCATCGATCCGGAGGACCGACTCCGGACTACTTCTTGCCGGCCTTCTTCTTGCCGGCCACGGTCTTCTTCTTGCCCTTGCGGGTGCGCGCGTTGGTCTGCGTGCGCTGACCGTGCACCGGAAGCCCGCGGCGGTGCCGGATGCCCTGGTAGCACCCGATCTCGATCTTGCGGCGGATGTCCGCCTGGACCTCGCGGCGAAGATCACCCTCGATCTTGTAGTTCGCCTCGATCCAGTCGCGGAGCTTGACCAGCTCGTCGTCGCCGAGCTGGTGCACCCGCAGGTCGCCGCTGATGCCGGTACCCGAGAGGGTCTCCAGCGCCCGCGTCCGGCCGATGCCGAAGATGTAGGTGAGAGCGACCTCGAGGCGCTTTTCGCGCGGGAGGTCGACGCCGAGGAGGCGTGCCATCGTGGGCAGTTCCCTTCATTCGTCCGGAGGTATGGACACACCGCGTCCGCACACACCCTGCCCGGGTGGCGGCCCCGGCCTCCGGAGGTCCGGGGGTGCTCCTCCACACGACGGTGCCGTACGGCCGGATCCCGGTCTTCCGGAACCCGACGCGTACGGCCGTGTGAAGGCTGCGATGCGCTTGCTGGTTGTTGAGCGTCAGCCCTGACGCTGCTTGTGGCGCGGGTCGGAGCAGATGACCATGACCCGGCCGTGCCGGCGGATGACGCGGCACTTGTTGCAGATCTTCTTGACGCTCGGCTTGACCTTCACTGGGTCTCCTAGAGATAAGGGTCACCCCCGCGCCGCCACGCACGGGGAAGGCAACCCCAGTGGGATTTACTTGTAGCGGTAGACGATCCGACCGCGCGTGAGGTCGTAGGGGCTCAGCTCCACAACGACGCGGTCGTCCGGCAGGATCCGGATGTAGTGCATCCGCATCTTGCCGCTGATGTGGGCGAGCACCTTGTGCCCGTTGTCGAGCTCCACCCTGAACATGGCGTTGGGCAGCGACTCGATGACGGTGCCCTCGATCTCGATGGCCCCTTCTTTCTTGGGCATGTCCTCCGCGCTTCGCTGATCGGCTCATTGGACGCGGCCCGGCTCTCCAGGGGAGAATCGGCCGCAACCCGCACCGCGGCGCGGAAGCGCCAAAGGGGAGATGGGCGGCCGTCGACGGACCGACAAGGGAGTCTACGTCAACCGGCCGTCCAATGCGAAATCGACGCATGACACGTGTCCGGAGACTGCTCCCGAGTCAAGCATACATCGCGTCCGCGTTGTACCTTTCCAGGAGAGAGACGTACGAGGAGGGTCAGCATGCCGAGCTATGACTTCGCGCTGATCCTCAGCCGTCCCCTCTACGAGGACGAGCTCGACCCGCTGTTCGACCGCACCCACGGCGCGGTCACGGTCTCCATCATCAGCGAGCCGCACCACGCCGACCGTCCTCCAGCCCCCACCCACCGCCATCCAAGCGACGAGCTCCGCTCGGCGGCCCGTCCTCCAGCCCCCACCCACCGCCATCCAAGCGACGAGCTCCGCTCGGCGGACCGTCTGGGCAACGCCTCCTGCAACTGGACGGGCCCCACCCTCGCCGCGTCGATCATGGAAGTGGTCGGGCACGTCGAGGAGAGCGCGCCCGGCGTGCACGTCCTGCGGGTGGAGGCCGACCCGCTGCTGACCATCCGCGACATCGCCGAGCGGGTCGGCCGCTCGCTCGACTCCGTCCGGCACGCGATCACCGGGGCGCGCGGCGCCACCGGCTTCCCGTCCTCGGAGATGTCCACCGCGGGCCACCGGCTGTGGCGGTGGTCCAAGGTCGCCGCCTGGTACGGGCTCGACGACCCGCAGCTCATCGAGGCGAAGCCGACCGTGCAGGCCATCAACGGCTGGCTGGCCCTCCGCGACGTCGTCCCGGACGTCGCACCCGCTCCCGAAGAGGTCACCTCGGCTCTTTCCCTGGTCATTCCGCACGTCGCCTGACGCGGGGGTGTGGGGGGTCGCCCCCCCACAGGCAACTCGCCTGACGCGGGGGTGTGGGGGTCGCCCCCCACAGGCAACTCGCCTGACGCGAGGGTGTGAGGGGCGTCTCCCGCGCGAGGAGGCCGCCTGAGGCGTAACGGTTCCTCAGGGGGCACCTGGTCCGCCAGGGAGGCGAGTCGACAGTACGGGCGCCA
Organism: Spirillospora sp. NPDC049024; assembly: GCF_040649235.1. Classification (NCBI taxonomy): domain Bacteria; kingdom Bacillati; phylum Actinomycetota; class Actinomycetes; order Streptosporangiales; family Thermomonosporaceae; genus Spirillospora; species Spirillospora sp. NPDC049024. The sequence goes on along the minus strand of NZ_JBEZFD010000012.1, from coordinate 52,436 downwards.
GGACGCGAAGATCGTCCCGGCGCCCCGCTCGCCCCGGGCCGCCCGGAGCGTGCGGTTCCGTGATGTGCTTGGGCAACGGGGAGGGGATTGATGGCGATCATCGCGCAGCTCAGCGACATCCACCTGGCGGCCGGACGCGACGGCGGGGTGGACGACGACTCCGGGCCGGTCCGCGCGCTGCGGGCCGCCGTGTCGAGCCTGCTGTCGCTGCCCGCGCGGCCCGACGCCGTCGTCCTCACCGGCGACCTCGCCGACGGCGGCCGGCCCGCCGAGTACGCCCGGCTGCACGCGCTGCTGTCGCCGCTGCCGATGGCCGTGTACCCGATGTGCGGCAACCACGACGACCGCGACGAGCTGCGCCGGGCCTTCGCCGACCATCCGGCGGTCGCGGCGACCGGGACCGGCCCGCGGGCGCCCCTCCAGTACGCCGTCGACGTGGCCGGGGTGCGGCTCGTGTGCTGCGACACCACCGTCGACGGCCATTCCCACGGGCACATGAGCGAGGAGCGGCTCGCCTGGCTGGACGAGGCGCTGAGCGCCGCACCCGACACGCCGACCGTGGTCGCCACCCACCACCCGCCGTACCCCATCGGGATGCGGTTCATCGACGACCTGCGGTTCGTCGACCCCGCCGGGTTCGCCGCCGTGATCGCCCGCCATCCGCAGGTCGTGCGGGTGATCTCCGGGCACGTCCACCGGGCGTCGGTCGGATCGCTGGCGGGACGGGTCAGCACCACCTGCCCGAGCACCTACCGGCAGCTGTTCCTCGACCTCACCAAGCAGGGCCGCGCGGCCGTCACCGGCGAGCCCGCCGGGTTCGCCCTCCACCTCATAGGCGAGGACGGCACCGCCACCACCCATTTCGCCCCGACCGGCAACTACCGGCCCCTGATGGACGTGGAGTGACCCGGCCGCCCACGCACTGAGCGCCGGCGGTGGACTGGGCGGGGGGCGGGGTCTAGCAGCCGCCCTGGCGGCCGCCGAAGATCGTGCGCATCAGCAGGACGGCGCCCCAGGGGCCCACCACCCAGATCCACCACGGGTAGACCGCGCCCGTGGTCACCAGGATGATCAGCCAGACGGTGAGGTTGATCGCGCTGACCGCGGCCCAGGCGCCCCACATCGCCCGCATGCGCCGCGTTTCGAGGTCGCCGGAGGGCGGCCGCGCCGGCGACGCGGTGCCCTTGCTCCGCGCCGGCACCGGGAGCTGGTAGAGGTCCTCTTCCGGCAGGTCGGAGGTGACCTCCTGGAGCTGCCCGAGCGTCTTCGCCGCGTAGACCGCGTCCAGCCGCTCCTGCAGCTCGTCCATCGTGATCCGGCCCTCGGCGCAGTGCTCGCGCAGGCTCGCGGCCACCCGGTCGCGGTCGGCGTCCGACGCCCGGATCTCAGGGTTCGGCGCCATCGTTCCTCCGCTCCTCAGGACCTGCCCCGTCGGAAGGGCCTGCCCTCTCCATCCATACCGCGTCCTACGGCCATACTGCGCCTTCCGACCAGACCGCGTCTCTCGATCAGGCCGTGCCTTTCGCTCAGACCGCGCCCTCGCTCAGACCGCGCCCTTGCTCAGACCGCGTCCTTGCTCAGACCGCGTCCTTGCTCAGACCGCGTCCTTGCTCCAGGCCGCGTCCTTGCTCAGACCGCGTCCTTGCTCCAGGCCGCGTCCTTGCTCAGACCGCGTCCTTGCTCCAGGCCGCGGCTGTCGGCCGGGCCGTGGCCTCGGGTCCTGATGGGCCCTCTATCCATTCTGCGGCGCGGATCCGAGCTTCGCGAACCACTCGCGGCCCTCGTCGAGCGCGGTCAGGACGCGGGGGCCGTCCGGCGTTACCGCGAACGTGTGCTCGAAGTGCGCCGAGGTGCGGCCGTCGGTCGTCACGACCGTCCAGCCGTCGTCGAGTTCGGCGGTGTCCTTGGTGCCGAGGTTCACCATCGGCTCCACCGCGAAGCACATCCCGGGCTCCAGGACGGGCCCGTGGCCGGGCGCCCCGTGGTTGGGGATGAGCGGGTCCATGTGCATCTCGGTGCCGATGCCGTGCCCGCCGTAGCCCTCGACGATCCCGTAGGCGCCCTGAGAGCGGATGTGAGCCTCGATCGCGTGGGAGATGTCCGTCAGGTGGGCCCCCGCGCGTCCGGCCGCGAGACCGCGCCACAGGGACTCCTCGGTGACCTCCAGCAGCCGCCGCTGCTCGTCGGTGATCTCCCCGAGCGGGACCGTGACGGCCGCGTCACCGTGCCAGCCCTCCACGATCGCGCCGCAGTCGATGGACAGCACGTCGCCCTCGCGGAGGATCTTGTCGGCCCGCGGGATGCCGTGCACGATCTCCTCGTTGACCGACGCGCAGATCGTCCCGGTGAAGCCGTGGTAGCCCTTGAACGAGGGGACGCCGCCGTTGTCGCGGATGTGCTCCTCGGCGAGCGCGTCCAGGTCCAGCGTGCTCATGCCGGGCTTGGCGGCCTCGCGCAGCAGCTCCAGCGTCCGGCCGACGAGCAGCCCCGCCGCGCGCATCAGCTCGATCTGCTCCGCGGTCTTCATCTGGATCGTGAGCCTGCGCCGTTTGAACATCTCTCCCCTTGCACCCGTCCCCGCACCGGGCCGGTCGCCCCGGTATCGGGCCAGTCGCTTCTCGTACCGAGCCGGCCGCTCCGGTATCGGGCCGGTCGTTTCGGTTCCGGGACGGCCGCCCGGTTCCGGAACGGCCGCGCGGACGCGGGATCCCCGCGTCCGCGCCGGCGTCCGTCCGCCGGGCCCGCCGCACTCGTCGACGGACCCGTCACTTCTCCAGTGGCCCTGCTTCCCGGCGACCCTGCCGTCCGGGTGGCACCGCCTTACGGCGGCAACCATCTTTCGGCGGCACTGCTTTCCGGCGGCACTGCCTTCCGGTGGCTCTACTTCTCCAGCGGACGCAGCGCGGTGAGGGCGCGTTTGGTGACCTCTTCGACCGGGCCCGTGGCGTCGATGCCGACGAGGATGTTCTCGTCGGCGTAGAACTGCACCAGCGGAGCCGTGTCGTGCCGGTACACCTCCAGGCGGTGCATGACGACCTCTTCCTTGTCGTCGTCCCGCTGGAACAGGTGCCCGCCGCAGTCGTCGCAGATGTCGTCCTGCTTGTCGTCGAAGTCGACGTGCCAGATCCGGCCGCACTTGTCGCACGTGCGCCGGCCCGACAGCCGCCGGACGACCTCGTCCTCGTCGACGACGAGTTCGAGGACGATGTCGAGGCGGGTGTCCCACTCGGCGAGGATCTTCTTCAGCGTCTCGGCCTGCGGGACGTTGCGCGGAAACCCGTCCAGCAGGAAGCCGTCGCGGGCGTCGTCCTCGCCGAGGCGGTCGCGCACCATCGCGATGGTGACCTCGTCGGGGACGAGGTCACCGCGGTCCATGTACTGCTTGGCCTGCCGGCCGAGCGGCGTCCCGCCGCTGACGTTCGCGCGGAAGATGTCACCTGTCGAGATCTTCGGGACGGACAGGTGAGATGCGATGAACTGGGCCTGCGTCCCCTTGCCCGCACCCGGGGGGCCCACCAGGACGATACGCACTACCGGAGGAAGCCCTCGTAGTTGCGCTGCTGGAGCTGACTCTCGATCTGCTTCACGGTATCCAGTCCGACGCCGACGACGATGAGGATGCTCGTGCCGCCGAACGGGAAGTCCGAACTCGCCTTCATGAGTGCGAAGGCGACCATCGGGATGAGGGACACGAGCCCCAGGTAGAGCGCACCGGGTGTGGTGATCCGGGTCAGCACGAAGTCGAGGTACTCGGCGGTCGGCCGACCAGGACGGATACCTGGGATGAATCCACCATACTTCTTCATGTTGTCGGCCACTTCAGTGGGGTTGAAGGTGATCGCGACGTAGAAGTACGTGAAGAAGATGATGAAGACGAAGAAGATCCCCATGTGCCAGGCGTTGTCCTGCTGGAGATACGGCTGGACCTTTTGCAGCCACTTGGTGTTCGGCCACAACTGGGTGGCCAGAACCGGCAGGTAGAGCAGCGACGAGGCGAAGATGATCGGGATGATGCCGGCCTGGTTGACCTTCAGCGGGATGTAGGTCGAAGTGCCGCCGTACATGCGGCGGCCCACCATGCGCTTGGCGTACTGGACCGGGATGCGCCGCTGCGCCTGCTCGACGAACACCACGCCGGCCATGATCGCCAGGCCCACCAGGACCACGATCGCGAAGACGAAGCCGCCCTTGCTCTTGTAGATGCTCCAGAACTGGGCGGGGAAGACCGCCACCACCTGGGTGAAGATCAGGATGGACATGCCGTTGCCGACGCCGCGGTCGGTGACCAGCTCGCCCAGCCACATGATGACGGTCGTGCCCGCCACCATGATGATCACCATGGTGATGATCGGGAAAATGCCCGTGTCGTACAGGATGTCGCCGCTGCCGGAGATGCCCTGGAACAGCTGACCGGTGCTCGCCATCGCGACGATGCCCGTCGCCTGCAGGATCGCCAACCCGACCGTCAGGTACCGCGTGTACTGGGTGATCTTCGTCGTGCCGGCCTGGCCCTCCTTCTTCAGGGCCTCCAGCCGCGGGATCACCACCGTCAGCAGCTGCAAGATGATGCTGGCCGTGATGTACGGCATGATGCCGAGCGCGAAGACCGAGAGCTTCAGCAGCGCGCCGCCGCTGAACAGGTCGACCAGGCCGTAGAGGTTGTTGCTGTCCTTGGCCGCGTTGGCGGTCTCCCTCAGCACCTTCACGTTCACGTTCGGCGTGGGCAGGATCGATCCGATCCGGAACACCACGATCATGAACAACGTGAAAAGGATTTTCTTACGCAGGTCAGGCGTACGGAAAGCCCGAGCGAACGCGGTCAGCACCATTCCTCCTGCGCGACTGGCGGGTTCATGGCCGCCGAGGGGGCGGTTTCAGGTCCATGAGTTCGGGCGGAGAATACCCGGTGTGACGGCAGAGTGCGCAATCTCACGCAGGGCACCTTCGCTCGTGTGACTCTAACAGCAGATGACACCGGGGCCGCCCCGCCGGGCCCGGCGGCCTCAAGGCCCCGGACCTCACGCGGGCACGGCCCCGGCATCAGAGGTGTTTCCTTACAGCTCGTCGGCGGATCCGCCGGCGGCGGCGATCTTCTCCTTGGCGGCGCCGGAGAAGGCGTGCGCCTTCACCTGGACCGCCACGGAGATGTCGCCGGTACCGAGGATCTTGACCGGACGGCCGCGGCGCACCGCGCCCTTGGCCGCCAGGTCCTCGGCCGTGACCTCGCCGCCCTCGGGGTAGAGCGCGGCGAGCTTGTCCAGGTTCACGACCTGGAACTCGACCCGGTTCGGGTTCTTGAAGCCCTTGAGCTTCGGCACCCGGCGGATCAGGGGCATCTGGCCGCCCTCGAACCCGACGGGGACCGTGCTGCGGGCCTTCGTGCCCTTGGTGCCGCGGCCGGCGGTCTTGCCCTTGGACGCCTCGCCGCGGCCCTTGCGGGTCTTGGCCTTGTTGGCGCCGGGGGCCGGACGCAGGTCGTGCACCTTGAGCGGGGTGCCCTCGGTCTCCGCGGCGGAGTCCTTACCGAGATCAGCCGCCATGTCAGTCGACCTCCTCGACGGTGACCAGGTGCGCCACCGTCCGGATCATGCCGAGCACCTCGGGGCGGTCCTCGCGGACCACGCTCTGCCCGATCTTCTTCAGGCCCAGGGTGCGCAGCGTGTCACGCTGGTTCTGCTTCTCGCTGATCACGGACTTGGTCTGCGTGATCTTCAGGTTCGTCATGACGACGCGACCTCCGCCCTCGGCTCGCTGCCCGCGGCGCGCGCGCGCAGCATGGCCGCCGGGGCGACGTCCTCGATCGGCAGGCCGCGCTTGGCCGCGATCTCCTCCGGACGCTTCAGCGACTTCAGACCCGCGATCGTGGCGTGCACGATGTTGATCGCGTTGTCGCTGCCCAGCGACTTGCTCAGCACGTCGTGGATGCCGGCGCACTCCAGCACCGCGCGCACCGGACCACCGGCGATGACGCCGGTACCGGGGCTGGCCGGGCGCAGCAGGACCTCGCCCGCCGCGTCGCGCGCCTGCACCAGGTGCGGGATGGTGCCCTGGATCCGCGGCACCTTGAAGAAGTGCTTCTTGGCCTCTTCGACGCCCTTGGCGATCGCCGCGGGCACCTCCTTGGCCTTGCCGTAGCCGACGCCGACGGTGCCGTTGCCGTCACCGACGATCACCAGGGCGGTGAAGCTGAAGCGACGCCCGCCCTTGACGACCTTGGCGACACGGTTGATCGCCACGACCTTCTCGATGTACGACTGGCCCTTGTCGGCGCCACCGCGGCGGTCGTCGCGGCGGTCGCGACGGTCGCCACCCTGACCGCCACCACGCCTCTGCGCTGCCATCAGTGGTTCCTCTCGTTCACCTTGTAAAGGGCCATCAGAGCTCGAGGCCCCCCTCACGCGCACCGTCCGCGACCGCGGCGATGCGACCGTGGTACTTGTTGCCGCCGCGGTCGAACACGACCGCGTGGACGCCGGCCTGCTTGGCCCGCTCGGCGACGAGCTCGCCGACCTTGCGGGACTTGGCCGTCTTGTCGCCGGAGTCGGCGCGCAGGTCCGCTTCCATCGTCGACGCGCTGGCCAGCGTGTGGCCCTTCTCGTCGTCGATGACCTGGACGAACACGTGCCGGCTGGAGCGGGTCACGACCAGGCGCGGCCGCGCGGCGCTGCCCACGACCTTCTTGCGGACCCGCAGGTGCCGACGCTTGCGAGCAAGCTGGCGACCGCTCGTGGCCTTGCCGGCCAGGGTCTTGGTGCCTGCCATGACTACTTACCAGCCTTTCCGACCTTGCGGCGGATCTGCTCGCCCTCGTAGCGCACGCCCTTGCCCTTGTACGGGTCGGGCTTGCGCAGCTTGCGGATGCGGGCGGCGATCTCACCGACGAGCTGCTTGTCGATGCCCTCGACGACGAGCTGCGTCGGCCGCTCCACCGTGAAGGTGATGCCCTCCGGCGCCTCGAACGGGATCGGGTGGCTGTAGCCGAGCGAGAACTCTACGTTCTTGCCCTTGGCCACCACCCGGTAGCCGACGCCCTGGATGACCAGGGTCTTCTTGTAGCCCTCGGTGACCCCGACGACCATGTTGTTGATCAGCGTCCGGGTGAGCCCGTGCAGGCCGCGCACCTTGTTGACGTCATTGGGCCGGGAGACGACGAGCTTGCCGTCCTCCTGGCTGACCTCGATGGGCTCGGCGACGGTGTGCGAGAGCGTGCCCTTCGGCCCCTTGACGGTGACCTCGCGGCCCTCGAGCTTCACCTCGACACCGCTGGGGACGGAGATGGGGAGACGTCCGATACGAGACATTTAAAGTGCCCTCCCCTCACCAAACGTAGGCGAGGACTTCCCCGCCCACTCCGCGCTTGCCCGCCTGGCGGTCCGTCATGAGACCGGAGGACGTCGAGATGATCGCGACGCCCAGTCCGCCCAGGACCTTCGGCAGGTTGTCCTTCTTCGCGTACACGCGCAGACCCGGCTTCGAGACGCGCTTGATGCCGGCGATCGAACGCTCGCGGGTCGGGCCGAACTTCAGCTCGATCACGAGCTTCTTGCCGACCTCGGCGTCCTCCACGGTCCAGCCCGAGATGTACCCCTCCTGCTGGAGGATCTCGGCGATGTGCGCCTTGATCTTCGAGTACGGCATGGCCACGGAGTCGTGGTACGCCGAATTCGCGTTGCGCAGACGCGTCAGCATGTCTGCGATCGGGTCGGTCATCGTCATGGCCTACTGGCCCTCCCTCGCCACGGTTTCCTCGGGTTGATGCGGCCCGTGGACCTTTGGCGCGGTCGTGGGCGCCCTCTCAGGCGCCCGGTTGGTCATTACAGGCCGGCTTCCGCCGCCCCCGGAGCGGCGCTCCGGGGACGCGGTCACCAGCTGGACTTCGTGATGCCAGGCAGCTCGCCGCGGTGGGCCATCTCCCGGAAGCAAACGCGGCACAGGCCGAACTTCCGGTAGACGGAGCGCGGACGCCCGCAGCGCGAGCACCGAGTGTACGCGCGCACGCCGAACTTCGGCTTCCGCGCCGCCTTGGCGATCATCGACTTCTTCGCCATGCTCAGCTCTCCTTGAAGGGGAAGCCCAGGAGCTTGAGCAGCGCCCGGCCCTCGTCATCGGTCTTCGCGGACGTCACGACCGTGATGTCCATGCCCCGCGAGCGGTCGATCTTGTCGGGGTCGACCTCGTGGAACATGACCTGCTCGGTCAGCCCGAAGGTGTAGTTGCCGTTGCCGTCGAACTGCTTCGGCGACAGCCCGCGGAAGTCGCGGATGCGGGGCAGCGCCGTGGCGAGCAGGCGGTCCAGGAACTCCCACATCCGGTCGCCGCGCAGCGTGGCGTGCGCGCCGATCGGCATGCCCTCGCGCAGCTTGAACTGCGCGATGGACTTGCGGGCCCGGTTCACGGCGGGCTTCTGCCCGGTGATCGCCGCCAGGTCGCGGACGGCACCCTCGATCAGCTTGGCGTCCTTGGCCGCGTCGCCGACCCCCATGTTGACCACGATCTTGGTCAGCGAGGGGATCTGCATGACGTTGTCGTAGCCGAACTGCTCGCGCATCTTGCCCGCGATCTCCTCGCGGTAGCGCAGCTTCAGCCTCGGCGCCGGGACGGGACGCTCGGTGGTCTCGGTCATCGGTCTCAGATCTCCTTACCGCTACGGCGCGAGATCCGAACCTTCGTGCCGTCGTCGTTCGTGCGGTAACCGACCCGGGCCGGCTTGCCGTCCTCGACGATCGCGACGTTGCTGACGTGCAGCGGCGCCTCGACCGTGACGCGACCGCTCTCCTTGCCGGCACGCTGCTGGTCGGCCTTGATGTTCTTGGTGATGAGGTTGACGCCCTCGACGACGACCCGCTCCTCGCGGGGGATGACGCGCAGGACCTTGCCCGTCGCGCCCTTGTCCTTGCCGGCGATGACGATGACCTCGTCGCCCTTGCGGATCTTCATCAGAGCACCTCCGGCGCGAGCGAGATGATGCGCATGAACTTCTTCTCGCGCAGTTCGCGGCCCACCGGGCCGAAGATACGGGTGCCGCGGGGGTCGCCGCCGTCCTTGATCAGGACGGCGGCGTTCTCGTCGAAGCGGATGTAGGAGCCGTCCGGGCGCCGGCGCTCCTTGCGGGTGCGCACGACGACCGCCTTGACGACGTCACCCTTCTTCACGCCGGCGCCGGGAAGGGCGTCCTTCACCGTCGCGACGATGATGTCGCCGACTCCCGCGTAGCGCCGACCCGAGCCGCCGAGAACCCGGATGCAAAGGATCTCCTTCGCACCCGTGTTGTCGGCGACCTTGAGTCGCGACTCCTGCTGGATCACGTCTAACTCCTGTTCGTCACACCGGTTCTCGGCGCCGGCTTCTCCGGGGCCGAGCCTGGTGGAACCAGACTGTGGTCAATGGCGGGACTGCGTCCCACGGGCCCAGGGGCCCTACTTGGCCTTCTCGAGGATCTCCACCACGCGCCACCGCTTGGTGGCGGACAGCGGGCGGGTCTCCATGAGACGGACGCGGTCGCCGACGCCGCACTCGTTGGCCTCGTCGTGCGCCTTGTAGTTCTTCGTGCGGCGGATCACCTTGTGGTACTTGGGGTGCTTCACGCGGTCCTCGACGGACACGACCACGGTCTTGTCCATCTTGTCGCTGACCACGAGACCCTCAAGGATCTTGCGGCTGCTCCGCTGCTCGGTCTGCTGCTCGGTCATTCGTTGCCCTCCGCGGCGTCCTCGACCGTGACGATGCCGAGCTCGCGCTCCCGCATCACGGTGTAGATGCGGGCGATCTCGCGCTTCACGGTGCGCAGCCGCCCGTGGCTTTCAAGCTGGCCGGTGGCGGCCTGGAAGCGGAGGTTGAACAGCTCCTCCTTGGCCTCCTTGAGCTTGGTGACCAGGACGTCCTCGGGCTCGGTCCGCAGCTCGTCGGCGGTAAGACCCTTGGCCATCAGGACTCACCCACCTCTCGCTTAACAATCTTGCACTTCATGGGCAGCTTGTGGATCGCGCGGGTGAGCGCCTCCCGGGCGATCTCCTCGTTCGGGTAGGAGATCTCGAACAGCACGCGGCCCGGCTTGACGTTCGCCACCCACCACTCCACGGAGCCCTTTCCGGAGCCCATGCGGGTCTCGGCGGGCTTCTTGGTCAGCGGCCGGTCCGGGAAGATGTTGATCCAGACCTTGCCGCCGCGCTTGATGTGGCGGGTCATGGCGATACGCGCGGCCTCGATCTGCCGGTTGGTCACGTACGCGCTCTCGACGGCCTGGATGCCGTACTCGCCGAACGTCACCCTCGTGCCGCCCTTGGCCATGCCGCGGCGCTTCGGGTGGTGCTGCTTGCGGTGCTTGACCTTGCGAGGGATCAGCATCGGTTATTCAGCTCCCCTCACCCTGCGGAGCAGCCTCGGCCGTCGGCGCCGGCTGCTCGGAACCCTGCTGCTGCTTCTGCTCGCCGCCGCGGCCGCCACCGCCGCCGGCACCGCCACGGCCGCCACGGCCACCGCGGCCACCGCCACGGCGGTCGCCACCGCGGCGCTCACGGCCACCGCCGCCGCCACCGGTGGCGCGCTGCTGCGCGGCCTTCTGCTCGCGCTCGGCGCGCGTCGCCGCGGCCTCGCCCTTGTAGATCCACACCTTGACGCCGATGCGGCCGAACGTCGTACGGGCCTCGTAGAACCCGTAGTCGATGTCGGCGCGCAGCGTGTGCAGCGGGACCTGGCCCTCGCGGTAGAACTCCGACCGCGACATCTCGGCGCCGCCGAGACGGCCGCCGCACTGGACCTTGATGCCCTTGGCGCCGGACTTCATCGCGGACTGGATCGCCTTGCGCATGGCGCGGCGGAACGCGACGCGGCTGGACAGCTGCTCGGCCACGCCCTGCGCGACGAGCTGCGCGTCGATCTCGGGGTTCTTGACCTCGAGGATGTTCAGCCGGACCTGCTTGCCGGTCAGCTTCTCCAGGTCGCCGCGCAGGCGCTCGGCCTCCGCGCCGCGGCGGCCGATGACGATGCCCGGCCGGGCGGTGTGGATGTTGACCTCTACGCGGTCACGGGTCCGCTCGATCTCCACCTTGGAGATGCCCGCCCGGTCCATGCCCTTCTGCAGCATGCGCCGGATCTGGACGTCTTCCTTGACGTAGTCCTTGTAGAGCTTGTCGGCGAACCACACGGACTTGTGGTCGGTGGTGATGCCGAGCCGGAACCCGTGCGGGTTGATCTTCTGACCCACTACCGGGCCCTCCTCGTCTTCTTACCGCCGCCGGACGCCCCGCTCGAGGCTTCCTCGCGCGACTCCACGACCACGGTGATGTGGCTCGTGCGCTTGTTGATGCGGTAAGCCCGGCCCTGGGCGCGGGGGCGGAAACGCTTGAGCGTCGGCCCCTCGTCCACCCACGCACGGCTGACGACGAGCGTGCCCGAGTCGAGCTTGAAGTTGTGCTCGGCGTTGGCGATGGCACTCGCCAGCACCTTGCCCACCGGCTCACTCGCTGCCTGGGGGGCGAACCGCAGCACCGCCTGAGCCTCCGCGGCAGGCAGGCCGCGGATGAGGTCCACCACGCGGCGGGCCTTCCTGGGCGTGACGCGGATGAACCGCGCCTGGGCCCTGGCTTCCATCGCTGTTCCCTCTCTCCTACGTGCTAACTGCTCTGCCTGCTCAGCCTCGGCGGCTGCGGCGGTCTTCCTTGACGTGGCTGCGGAACGTGCGCGTCGGCGCGAACTCGCCGAGCTTGTGTCCCACCATCGCGTCGGTGACGAACACCGGGACGTGCTTGCGGCCGTCGTGCACGGCGATCGTGTGACCGATCATGTCCGGCACGATCATGGAGCGCCGCGACCACGTCTTGATGACGTTCTTGGTGCCCTTCTCGTTCTGCGCGTCCACCTTCTTCATGAGGTGGTCGTCCACGAACGGGCCCTTCTTCAGGCTACGTGGCATGACGAGCGACTCCTACCGCTTCTTCTTGCTGCGACGACGGACGATCAGCCGGTCGCTCGACTTGTTCGCCTGGCGAGTGCGGCCTTCCTTCTTACCGGCCGGGTTCACCGGGTGCCGGCCACCGGAGGTCTTGCCCTCACCACCACCGTGCGGGTGGTCGATCGGGTTCATGGCCACGCCGCGGACGGTCGGGCGCTTGCCCTTCCACCGCATGCGGCCGGCCTTGCCCCAGTTGATGTTCGACTGCTCGGCGTTGCCGACCTCGCCGACCGTCGCGCGGCAGCGCACGTCCACCATCCGCATCTCCCCGGAGGGCATGCGCAGCGTGGCGTACTTGCCCTCCTTGGCCAGCAGCTGGACGCCAGCGCCCGCACTGCGGGCGATCTTGGCGCCGCCGCCGGGGCGGAGCTCGATGGCGTGCACGACCGTACCGGTCGGGATGTTGCGCAGCGGCAGGCAGTTGCCCGGCTTGATGTCCGCGCCCGGCCCGTTCTCCACCCGGTCGCCCTGGCGCAGACCGCGCGGGGCGAGGATGTAGCGCTTCTCGCCGTCCACGTAGTGCAGCAGCGCGATCCGCGCGGTGCGGTTCGGGTCGTACTCGATGTGCGCGACCTTGGCCGGGACGCCGTCCTTGTCGTGCCGACGGAAGTCGATCACGCGGTACGCGCGCTTGTGCCCGCCGCCCTGGTGCCGGGTCGTGATGCGGCCGTGGTTGTTGCGGCCGCCCTTCTTGGGGAGCGGACGCAGCAGCGACTTCTCGGGCTCGCGGCGCGTGACCTCGACGAAGTCGGCCACGCTGGACCCGCGACGACCCGGAGTCGTCGGCTTGTAATTACGGATGCCCATCTTTTTCGTTCATCCCTTGTCAGTCTTCGGGACGACCGGCCTGCTTAGGCCGGGCCGCCGAAGATGTCGATCCGCTCGCCCTCGGCGAGGCTGACGATGGCGCGCTTGGTGTCCTTGCGCTTGCCGTAGCCGAACCGCGTGCGCTTGCGCTTGCCCTGCCGGTTGAGCGTGTTCACGCTCGTCACCTTGACGCCGAACACCGACTCGACGGCCTGCTTGATCTGCGTCTTGTTGGCGTCCGGGCGGACGACGAACGTGTACTTGTTCTCGTCCAGCAGCCCGTAGCTCTTCTCCGAGACGACCGGCGCGATGATGATGTCGCGGGGGTCAGCGATCTTGTTCATGTGCGACCCTCCTTACTTCTTCTTCGCGCGCGAGATGAACTCGTCGTACGCCGTCTTCGTGAAGACGACGTCGTCGTTCACCAGCACGTCGTAGGTGTTGAGCTGGTCGGAGACGATCACGTGCACGCTCGGCTCGTTGCGCAGGCTCTTCCAGGTCACGTCGTCCTCGCGGTCCAGGACCAGCAGGACCCGCTTGGCGCCCGTGACGTCGCGCAGCGCCTTCAGCGCCGTCTTCGTCTTCGGGGTGTCGCCCTCGATGAGGTTGTCGACCACGTGCACCCGGCCGAACCGGGCGCGGTCGGACAGGGCGCCGCGCAGCGCGGCGGCCTTCATCTTCTTGGGCGTCCGCTGCGAGTAGTCCCGCGGCTGCGGGCCGTGCACGACGCCGCCGCCGGCGAACTGGGGCGCGCGGGTCGAGCCCTGGCGGGCGCGGCCGGTGCCCTTCTGCCGGTACGGCTTCTTGCCACCGCCGGAGACGTCGCCCCGGGTCTTGGTGGCGTGCGTGCCCTGGCGCGCCGCGGCCAGCTGCGCCACCACGACCTGGTGGATCAGCGGCACGCTGGTCTTCGCGTCGAAGACCTCGGCGGGCAGGTCGATGTCGAGCTTGGAAGTCACTTGCCCGCTCCCTTCACTGCGTCGCGGACCAGCACCACGCCGCCGTTGGGACCGGGAACCGCGCCCTTGATGAGCAGCAGGTTCTTCTCCGCGTCGATGGCGTGGACGGTCAGGTTCTGCACGGTGGTACGGGCGTTGCCGTGCCGTCCCGCCATGCGGAGGCCCTTGAAGACGCGACCAGGGGTCGCGCAGCCGCCGATCGAACCCGGCGAGCGGTGCTTGCGCTGGGTGCCGTGCGAGGCGCCGAGGCCCTTGAAGCCGTGGCGCTTCATGACACCGGCGGTGCCCTTGCCCTTGCTCGTGCCGGTAACGTCGATCTTCTGGCCGGCCTCGAAGACGCTGGCGGTGATCTCCTGGCCGAGTTCGTACCCGGTGGTGTCGTCGGCCCGCAGTTCGACGAGGTAGCGGCGCGGCGTGACGCCGGCCTTCTCGAAGTGACCCGTGCTCGGCTTGTTCACCTTGCGCGGGTCGATCTGCCCGAACCCGATCTGGACGGCGCTGTAGCCGTCCTTCTCCTGGCTCTTGAGCTGGGTGACGACACACGGCCCGGCCTGGACGACGGTCACCGGAACGATCCGGCCCTCATCGTCGAAGACCTGGGTCATGCCGAGCTTCTCGCCCAGGACGCCCTTCCTCTGCGTACTCATCTCTCGGTGCGTCCCTTAGAGCTTGATCTCGATGTCAACGCCGGCCGGAAGGTCGAGTCGCATCAGCGAGTCGACCGTCTTGGGCGTCGGGTCGATGATGTCGATCAACCGCTTGTGCGTGCGCATCTCGAAGTGCTCGCGGCTGTCCTTGTACTTGTGCGGCGAGCGGATGACGCAGTACACGTTCTTCTCGGTCGGCAGCGGCACCGGGCCCGCGACCTTGGCGCCCGTCCGCGTCACCGTCTCAACGATCTTCTTCGCGGAGGTGTCGATGACCTCGTGGTCGTAGGCCTTGAGCCGGATGCGGATCTTCTGTCCCGCCATGGTGGCCTCGGTGTCCTTTGCTGTAGTGCCGCTGTTTACTTCACTGTTCGTGACGCGGCGGCCCGGTTGGGGTTGCCCGCGAACCGGGCCGCCGCGTGACGAGGGGTGTTACTTGATGACCTTGGTGACGCGACCGGCGCCGACCGTCCGGCCACCCTCACGGATGGCGAACTTCAGGCCCTCCTCCATGGCGACGGGCTGGATCAGCTCGACGCGCATCTCGGTGTTGTCGCCCGGCATGACCATCTCGGTGCCCTCGGGGAGGTTCACCACGCCGGTGACGTCCGTGGTCCGGAAGTAGAACTGCGGACGGTAGTTGTTGAAGAACGGCGTGTGCCGGCCGCCCTCGTCCTTGGACAGGATGTAGACCTGCGCCTCGAACTCGGTGTGCGGGGTGTTCGTGCCCGGCTTGATGACACACTGGCCGCGCTCGACCTCCTCGCGCTTGATGCCGCGCAGGAGCAGGCCGACGTTGTCGCCCGCCTGGCCCTGGTCGAGGAGCTTGCGGAACATCTCGACACCGGTGACGGTGGTCGAGGTGGACTCCGGCTTGATGCCGATGATGTCGACGGTCTCGTTGACGTTCACGACACCGCGCTCGATGCGGCCGGTCACGACGGTGCCGCGGCCGGTGATCGAGAAGACGTCCTCGATCGGCATCAGGAACGGCTTCTCGGTGTCACGCACCGGCTCCGGCACGTTCTCGTCGACGGCGGCCATCAGCTCGACGATCGACTCGGACCACTTCTCGTCGCCCTGCAGCGCCTGGAAGGCGGACACGCGCACGACCGGGACGTCGTCGCCCGGGAACTCGTACTCCGACAGCAGCTCGCGGACCTCGAGCTCGACGAGCTCCAGGATCTCCTCGTCGTCCACCATGTCGCACTTGTTCAGCGCCACGACGATGTAGGGGACGCCGACCTGGCGGGCCAGGAGCACGTGCTCCTTGGTCTGCGGCATCGGGCCGTCGGTGGCGGCGACCACCAGGATGGCGCCGTCCATCTGCGCCGCACCGGTGATCATGTTCTTGATGTAGTCCGCGTGACCCGGGCAGTCGACGTGCGCGTAGTGCCGCGCCTCGGTCTGGTACTCGACGTGCGCGATCGAGATGGTGATACCGCGCTCGCGCTCCTCCGGCGCCTTGTCGATGTCCTCGAACGGCGTGAAGGGGTTGAGGTCCGGGTACTTGTCGTGGAGCACCTTGGTGATCGCCGCGGTAAGCGTGGTCTTACCGTGGTCGATGTGTCCAATGGTGCCGATGTTCACGTGCGGCTTCGTCCGCTCGAACTTGGCCTTCGCCACTGGTTGCTCCTTGTTGCGATCCTCGGCCGCCTAGACGACCGCTTCGATGTACGTCCTTGGTGATCTGTGGGCAGGCCCGGTACTACTCGCCCCGCGCCTTGGCGATGATCTCCTGCGCGACGTTCCCGGGAACCTCGGCGTAGGAGTCGAACTGCATGGTGAAGACAGCCCGGCCCTGGGTCTTGCTGCGCAGATCACCCACGTAGCCGAACATCTCGGACAGAGGCACGAGCGCCTTGATGACGCGCATGCCATGCCGCTCGTCCATGGACTGGACCTGGCCGCGGCGGCTGTTGAGGTCGCCGATCACGTCGCCCATGTTCTCTTCGGGCGTGGTGACCTCGACGGACATCATCGGCTCCAGCAGCGTGGGGGACGCCTTGCGGGCGGCCTCCTTGAACGCCATGGAACCGGCGACCTTGAACGCCATCTCCGAGGAGTCGACCTCGTGGTAGGCGCCGTCCTGCAGGGTGACCTTGACGCCCACCATCGGGTAGCCGGCGAGGACACCGAACTCTGCGGCCTCCTGGCAGCCCGCGTCGACCGACGGGATGTACTCCCGCGGGATGCGGCCACCGGTGACCTTGTTCTCGAACTCGTACCCGTCGGACCCGCCGCCCAGCGGCTCCAGGTCGATGATCACGCGGCCGAACTGGCCGGAGCCACCCGTCTGCTTCTTGTGGGTGTACTCGACCTTCTCGACCTTGCGGGTGATCGTCTCCCGGTAGGCCACCTGCGGCTTGCCGACGTTGGCGTCGACCTTGAACTCCCGCTTCATCCGGTCGACGAGGATCTCCAGGTGGAGCTCGCCCATGCCGGAGATGACGGTCTGGCCCGTGTCCTCTTCGGTGCGGACCTGGAAGGACGGGTCCTCCTCGGCCAGCCGCTGGATCGCGGTGCCCAGCTTCTGCTGGTCGGCCTTGGTCTTCGGCTCGATCGCGACGTGGATGACCGGCGCCGGGAAGTTCATCGACTCCAGCACGATCGGGTTCTTGTCGTCGGACAGCGTCTCACCGGTGGTGGTCTGCTTGAGACCCATCACCGCGACGATGTCGCCGGCGCCCGCGCGCTCGATCTCGGTGCGCTTGTTGGCGTGCATCCGGTAGATCTTGCCGATGCGCTCCTTGCGCTCCTTGACGGAGTTCATCACGTTCGCGCCCGACTCCATCACCCCGGAGTAGACGCGCACGAAGGTGAGCTTGCCCAGGTGCGGGTCGCTCGCGATCTTGAACGCCAGCGCGGAGAACGGCTCGTCCTCGCTCGGCTTGCGGGTGAGGACCTTCTCCTCGTCGCGGACCGCGTGGCCCTCGATGGCCTCCACGTCCAGCGGCGAGGGCAGGTAGCGGACGATCGCGTCCAGCAGCGGCTGCACGCCCTTGTTCTTGAAGGCCGTGCCGCAGGTCACCGGGGTGAGCTTCGCGGCGATCGTCGCGCGGCGGATGCCGTCGTGCAGCTGCTCCACGGTGGGCTCCTCGCCCTCCAGGTACAGCTCCATGATCTCGTCGTCGTTCTCCGCGAGGGTCTCGACGAGCTTGTCGTGCCACTCGCGGGCCGTCTCGGCGTGCGACTCGGGGATGTCGACGACGTCGTACATCTCGCCGAGCTTGGCCTCCTCGTTCCACACGAGGGCCTTCATACGGACGAGGTCGACGACGCCCTTGAAGTCGGCCTCGGCGCCGATCGGGAGCTGCAGCACCAGCGGCGTCGCGCTGAGCCGGTTCTCGATCATGTCGACGCAGCGGTGGAACTCCGCGCCGACCCGGTCGAGCTTGTTGACGAAGCACATGCGCGGCACGCCGTACCGGTCGGCCTGGCGCCACACGGTCTCGGACTGGGGCTCCACACCGGCGACGCCGTCGAAGACCGCGACCGCACCGTCGAGCACCCGCAGGTTGCGCTCCACCTCGATGGTGAAGTCGACGTGGCCGGGGGTGTCGATGATGTTGATCGTGTGCTTGACGTCGTCGACGGGCCATTCGCAGGTGGTGGCGGCGGAGGTGATGGTGATCCCCCGCTCCTGCTCCTGCTCCATCCAGTCCATGGTGGCGGCGCCGTCGTGCACCTCGCCGATCTTGTAGCTCATCCCCGTGTAGTACAGGATGCGCTCGGTCGTCGTGGTCTTGCCCGCGTCGATATGGGCCATGATCCCGATGTTGCGGACCTTGGCCAGGTCTACACCGGTTTTGGTAGCCACTGTCGTCCTCGCGTCGTCTCTCGTCGTTGCAGATCCGCCGGGATTACCAGCGGTAGTGGGCGAAGGCCTTGTTGGACTCCGCCATCTTGTGCGTGTCCTCGCGCTTCTTGACAGACGCGCCGAGACCGTTGCTCGCGTCGAGCAGCTCGTTCATCAGCCGCTCGGTCATGGTCTTCTCACGGCGCTGCCGGGCGTAGAGCACCAGCCAGCGCAGGGCGAGGGTCGTGCTGCGGGCCGGCCGCACCTCGACGGGGACCTGGTAGGTCGCGCCACCGACGCGGCGGCTGCGGACCTCCAGCGTGGGCTTGACGTTGTCGAGCGCGCGCTTCAGCGTGACGACCGGGTCGTTGCCCGTCTTCTCGCGGGCGCCCTCCAGGGCGTCGTACACGATGCTCTGCGCGATGGAGCGCTTGCCGTCCAGGAGAACCTTGTTGATGAGCGCGGTGACCAGCGGCGAGTTGTACACCGGGTCAGCGATCAGCTGGCGCTTGCCAGCGGGGCCCTTGCGCGGCATCAGCTCTTCTCCTTCTTCGCGCCGTAGTGGCTGCGCCCTTGCTTGCGGTTCCGGACGCCCTGGGTGTCGAGGGAACCGCGAATGATCTTGTACCGAACGCCGGGGAGGTCCTTCACACGGCCGCCGCGCACGAGCACGATCGAGTGCTCCTGCAGGTTGTGGCCGACGCCGGGGATGTAGGCCGTGACCTCGATCCCGCTGGTCAGCCGGACACGGGCGACCTTCCGGAGCGCGGAGTTCGGCTTCTTTGGCGTCGTCGTGTAGACGCGCGTGCAGACGCCCCGGCGCTGGGGGCTGCCCTTGAGCGCGGGCGTCTTGTTCTTGGTCACCTTGTCCTGGCGGCCCTTGCGGACCAGCTGCTGGATCGTGGGCACCGCGTCTCCGTCTTCCTCGTACCGAGCCGGTAAGTCCTATTGCTGCAATCACCACCTCAGGTGAGGCTGTGACCTGCCGGTTTCCCGACCTCTCCGACCCACGCGGTCGGGCGTGTCGCCACCCCACGGAAATACAACCGCGCGAAACCGACACAGACCGCCCGGCCCTTAACTGGGCCGAATCAAGCCGGGGAGTAGATGCGGCGCTGGGGCTGGCCTCCCGGCCTCGCCGACGCGCACGCATAGCGGCCCGCACACAGCGGGCACAAGTGAAGAGGTTACCGACCACTCAGCCAAAGTGCAAAGCGGGGAAGGGAGGCGTGCTCATCGCAGCGCTCTCCTTCTTCGGGCCTGGCGGCCCTCCATCGTCGAGCACTGCTGCGATCGCTGGCATCGCTCCGGCTCGCCTTGCGGCTCGCTGCGCGATCAGGTTCTCGCTTCGCTCGAACCTGGCTTCGCACGCGATCGCAAGAGCCGGGGTATGCGACGGCCGGGGGCGCCTCTGCTGCATTGTTACCCACATCCCCGCACTTGGGGAAGTCGTGGAGCAGCTTTTGTGCGTTCCCGGCCGTCTCGCGTTCTGGGCGTGTCGCGTCCTACAGGACGAAAGCGACCACCAGCACCACGATGATCACCACGGCGGCGACGGCGCCGCCGACCAGCAGGAGGGTGTTCTTGTTGCCCTTGCCCTCTTCGGCCCCGTAGGTGGACGGCTGACCGTATTGGCCCTGCTGTCCGTACTGCGGGTGCTGGCCGGGCTGGCCTGGCTGGCCGTATGCCTGCGGCTGGCCGAACTGCTGGCCCTGCTGCTGCTCGCCGCCGGGCTGGCCGAACTGCTGGCCGTAGCCCTGCTGGGCCTGCTGACCGAACTCCTGCTGCTGGCCGTACGCCTGCTGGCCGAACTGCTGCTGCTCGCCCTGCTGGCCGCCGTACTGCTGCTGGCCGTAGCCCTGCTGCTCGCCCTGGCCGGCGGGCTGGCCGAAGCCCTGCTGCTCGCCGTAGCCCTGCTGCTGCTCGGGCTGACCGAAGCCGGGCTGCTGGCCGAACTGCTGGCCCTGCTGCTGCCCCTGCTGCTGGCCCCACTGCTGCTGGCCGATGTCGAGCCGGGTGTGCTCGGCCATCCCGGACGACTCGGCGGCGTGCCGGCCCTGGGAGGCGGCGGACGGGTCGAACGCCTCGGTCGGGCGCGCGTCCTCCACGTTGCTCTCGCCGGGCGGGCGGTACAGGTCGTCCACCGAGGGACCGGTCTGCTGCGAACCCGCGCCGTAACCGGAGTCGGGCGGCGGCACCATCATGGTCCGCTCGTGGTCGGCCTGCCCCTGCTGACCGCCCTGCTGACCTGCACCGGGCTGGGGCTGACCGGCGCCGGGCTGGCCCGGCTCGGGCGTCCAGGGCTCCGGCGTGGACGGCGGGGTCGGGGCCTGCCACGGCTCGGCCGGGGCGTCGTGCTTGCGCTCGGGTCCGGTCGCGACCGGGATGTCGGTGCCGGGCGACCAGTGCAGCGTCGCCTGGTCGTCCACCACGGGGCGCTGCTGCTGCTCGGGCTCGCCGGCGGCCGGACCGGGGACGATCATCGTCCGGTCCGCCGCGGACTCCTGCTGCTCGGCCTGCGGCGCCTGCTCGCCGGGCGCGCCGGCCTCGGGCGACGCGAACCCGCCGTACTGGGGCTGACCGTACTCAGGCTGTCCGTACTCAGGCTGGCCGTACTGGGGCTGCTCGTACTGGGGCTGCTCCTGCGGCGCACCGTGCATCGGCTGCTGCGGGTACCCGGTCTGCTGCTGCGGGGGCTGCTGTCCGTACTGCGGCTGCTCAGGCTGCTGGCCGTACGAGGGCTGTTCCGGCTGCTGGCCATACTGCGGCTGGCCGTACTGGGGCTGCTCGTACTGGGGCTGCTCCTGCGGGGGCGGGAATCCGCCAGGCCCGGGGGGCGCGCCGTAGGGCATCTGCCCGGCGGGCTGGCCGTACTGGGGCTGCTGGTCCTGCGGAGTTCCGAAGGGGGGCGGGGGCGGGGGCTGCTCGCCGAACTGCTGCATCGGCTGCTCGACCATCGTGGGGGGCGGCGGAGGCGGCGCCTGCCGTTCCTCGTCGCGGGGCTGCGCCGGCTGAGCCGGGGGACGGCCACCCAACTGCGGAGCACCGAACACCACGGTGCGGTCTCCCAGCGGCCGGGCGGGGGGCTCCTGGCCCTCCGGCGGCCTGGGCTGCCCCTCCTCCTCCGGCATCGGCCGCTGCGGTCCCTGCGTGCCGTCGTTCTCGGTCATCGTCGGGCTCCTTCAGCGCCGTCGTCCCGGGGCTCCTCAGCTCCCGGAAGTCCGGAGGCGCGCGGCGCATAACGCGGCCTCCGAACCTTGTCACCCATGTCCCCACGTGGCGGTCTTGCCATGCGTGGGCGTTCTCGCCCCCAGCCTGCCCCGATCGCCGGTGGTATCGCAAATCACCACCCCTGATAGACGCGGGACGCCCCCGGCGCGTTCCGCCCCGGAGGCGTCCTCCGCCGGGATCGTCAGGAATGCCCGATAACCCCGTGGGGGCGGTACGGGGCTTCCATCCGCTCTATCTCCTTCTCCTCCAGCCGGAGGTCCGCCGCGGCGATCGCATCGTCCACGTGAGTGAGTTTTGTCGCTCCCACGATCGGCGCGGTCACCCCCGGCTTGGCGAGCAGCCAAGCGAGCGCCGCCTGCGCCGGCGGGACACCCCGTCCCGACGCGACCTCGCGGACGGCGTCGACGACGTCGAAGTCCGATTCCGTGTACAGGCTGTCGCCGAAGGAGTCGTTCTGGGACCGGACGGTCTTGC
Organism: Spirillospora sp. NPDC049024; assembly: GCF_040649235.1. NCBI lineage: Bacteria > Bacillati > Actinomycetota > Actinomycetes > Streptosporangiales > Thermomonosporaceae > Spirillospora > Spirillospora sp. NPDC049024. The sequence continues at coordinate 30,569 of NZ_JBEZFD010000012.1, read as the reverse complement.
GCTCGCCGCCCCTCTCCCGGTTCCCCGCGAGCATCCCCCGCGCGAGCGGGCTCCACGGGATGACGCCGACCCCCTGGTCCACGCAGAGCGGGATCATCTCCCGCTCCTCTTCTCTATAGATGAGGTTGTAGTGGTTCACTTCATGCGGGAACTACTGCGGAGGTAGTACATGTCCTCGTCCGGCTCCCTGATCCCGGTCGTCTCCTACGCGCGTATCTCTGCCGACATCCGGCGGGATTCCCACGGCGTCAAGGATCAGCACAAGGCCAACCGGGAGACGGCGGCGCGCTACGGCTGGACGGTGGTCCACGAGTTCACGGACAACGACAAGTCGGCGGCCAAGTTCGAGGTGGTCCGCGACGACTTCGAGGCGATGTTGACCGCGCTGCGGACGGGCCGTCTCCCGGACGGCACCTATATAGAAGGTGTGGTGATCCTCGCTGAGGATCGTCTGGCGCGTCGGCCTGGCGACTACGAGCGCTTCGTGGAGGCGTTCACCTATCAGGACAACCGAGTCTTCGCGGACCAGCGCGGGCCGAAGGACCTCTACAGCGAAGACGTAGAGAGCATGGGTCTGTTCGGAGCGGTCATCTCCAAGATGGAGGTGCGCAAGATGCAGCGTCGTATGCGGCGGTCGCATCGGGCTCGTGCGGAGGAGGGGCGTCCGGTCGGCGGGCCTCGTCCCTTCGGCTGGAAGGAAGACCGGCTGAGCCTCGACCCGCGTGAGGCCGAACTACTGGCCCAGGCAGTCAAGGACTTCCTGAGCGGCCGGTCTGTGCACTCGATCGTCAGGGACTGGCAGGACAGAGGAGTGAAGACGGCGCGCGGCAACGAGTGGAGCGTCCGGTCCCTCAAGGTCGCGATGTGCAGTCCCCGCATCTGCGGATGGCGGGAGATCCACGGCGAGTTGGTTCGCGGGGCGGACGGCGCACCCGTTCAAGGTCAGTGGGAACCGATCGTTGACCCTGAGCAGTGGTCGGCCGTCCGGGCGGTCTTCGAGAGCCGCAAGGGACACTTCGTCGGACGTGACATGAAGATCGGACGTCCGCACCCTACGGACTACCGGGACCACACCTATCTACTGTCGGGCATCCTGCGCTGCGGGCGGCGACTCCCGGACGGGACGCTCTGCAACACGCCTCTTCGCGCCAACCCGCAGAAGGATGGGCGACACACCTACACCTGCCTGAGCCGCTCCGAAGGTGGCTGCGGTGGCGTCTCCCGGCGCGGTGACCTGGTGGACATGTTCGTCTCAGAGGCGGTGTTGGCGAAGCTCGAAGAGGCGTCGTTCTCCTCTGGCGCTGACGACGCGGCGTGGCCCAAGGAGTCCGATCTCAAGGAGGTGGAGGAGCAGTTGGCGGAGCTGACCCGGCAGTGGAACGCGCGGCAGATCACCAACGATCTGTTCTTCAAGCTGGTCCCTGGGCTGGAACAGCAGATCAGCGGCCTCCGCGCGGGGAAGAACAAGCATGAGGCCGCCGTGGCGGCGAAAGCGGCGCAACAGGAGACGAGCGCCTCCGAGGTGCGGCGCCGTTGGTACCTGCCAGAGACGGAGGGCGGGTTCCCGATCTCGGTGAAGCGGACCTATATACGGTCGGCCCTGCACGCGGTGATCATGTACCCGGCTGGCAAGGGCAACAAGAAGTTCGACCCTGACCTACTCGACCCGGTCTGGCGCGAGGACTGACGGTCCGTCGACGCCTGAGAGCGGGCCCCGCGTCATCATCGGCGCGGGGCTCGACTCGTGTCAGGCGGCGTAGGTGTTCAGCACTTCGCGGACCTCGGGAACGTCGCCGTACGGCTCTAGCTTGGTGAGGACGACACGGTTCCGTTGGGCTGTCCTGTCGCTCGCGAAGTCGGCCGAGAGGTCGAGCATCCGGCGGGCGGTCCTGGCGGCCTCCTCGGGCTCGTTCGCGTCCACCAAGGCCACGGCGAGCCATGAGAGGTACAGCGCCAACTCACGAGTGTGTGTCGAGTCGTACCGTCCGAGCACCTCTTGCAGGAGAGGCACGGCGCGCAGCGGCTTGCGAAGTTCCGTGTAGACGCGGGCGTCCATCACGTCGAGTTCCTCCGGAGAGACCCAATACGCCCACTCGGGCGACTCCTGCGAGTCCTCGCTAGCCATCGCCTCGTGGGCCTCCACGAGAGCGCGCATCGCTGGTTGGGCGTCACCTGCCTTGGCATGTGCCCATGCGACGCGGTCAAGGTAGAGCGCGCGGGCCTTGGCTGGCGCGTCCGGCCCTGCCTCCTCTAGCGCAGCATGGGCGAGACTGACGCCGTCGTCCTCGTGGTCGGTGTTGGAGAGTTGATAGGCCAGACTCCCGGCGAGGTTGCCCACAAGGGCGAGGTCTCCGGCCTCTCGGGCGGCCGAGACTCCGAGCCGGTAGGCGCGTGCGGCCTGGTCGTGCTCGCCTGCGTCGCTGGCGATCCATCCCGTGATCTGGGCTATCTCTCCGATGCTGCTGAGAAGCGAGCGGCCGGTGTCCTCGGAATGCGTGGTCTCGCGGTAAAGCCGGACGGCTCCGTCCAACTCCCTGAGCGCGGGGGCGAGTAGGTCACCACCTGCTATCACGTCGTCGGCGAGCCGTAGGCCGTGCGCACGGTCGGCGAGAGCGGCGGCTGTGGTGGCTCCGACCCGGCGGCCTGCGCTGCTCTCCAAGGGCCCAAGGTCGACACTGTCGGGCAGGAAGTAAGCGAGTGCCTCGGCCGGACTACGCATCTCGGTGCCGATGTCCTCACCTCGCGCGTGGGCTGCTGCTCGTTCAAGGGTGTCGTGCGGCACGCTGAGGGCCGTCCCCAGGGCGGGGAGCCACACATCGGGAACGCGCTCGCCTCGCTCCCATCGGCTGATCTCGTGGCGCGTCACTGACGCAGTGCCAGAGATGCGGCAAAGCGCCTCCGCTAACTGCCGCTGGCTCTTGCCCGCGTCTCGGCGCATCCGTGCGAGGTACGCCCCGAACCGCTTGCGTTTCGCATCGCCCACGCTGGCCCCCTCTCTCCCTCAAGTCTGGCCCCTCCCTGGCCCCCTGTCTGGTGCCTCTAGGAGATCCAGCGCGAAAGACAAGCTCAGAGCCATGGAAACGCGGCGTGCGGCGCCGGTCAACCGAGATCGTGTCTGCCGCCGCCGCTCCGGTCCATCCCCCGGCGCTCGTTGAAAGGACGGTCCATGGCAACGGAGGCAACTGAGGTGACGGAGGCGCGGCGGCTGCGTGTCTGGGCGCTGGCGCGGGCGCTCAAGTCCCACGGGTACGCGGTGGAGGTGGCCGAGTCTCTCCCACTGCTGGCGGTCCCGGCTTCCTTCGGGGAACCGGTGGCCGTGCGCTGTGATCAGCGGGCGGTCTGCGGTGGTGAGTTGTGGTTCGTCTTCGGTGGCGGTGGCGCCATCGCTCCGGCCGACGACGCGCACATGGCCGATGTGGTGGTGGCGGTTAAGGGCAAGCTCGCCGCGCAGGCCGATGGGTAGGCACTCGTCGGCCGAAGTAGTCACCTGGTACGGACGGGCCACGGGGGCATGGTGGGCCATGGTCCCCTCGTCGAACGGGCCACGGCTGGTGGAAGCGGCCAACCCTCGTGAACTGCGGGAAGCGATCGAGAATCCGTCGACCTGGCCATGGCCCCAACGCAAGTTCCTGGCTCGTCCGCCCGGCCGGTGACGACGTGAGGGCCGCGGCTTCCCTTGCGCGCTGACAGGGTCGGGGCCGGTCGATGGCCGTAGGCCACCCCGTAGGGGCGACCGAAGGGAGTCAGCCGGCGCCGTTGCGGCAATTCCGTCTCAAGCGGCGCCCGGCCTGGAAGCCGCTGCCCGGCACCTGTGCGACAAGCCTTCGCGCGGGGCCTGCCTCGGCTTGCGCGGTGCGGCACGGGCGGGCCGTCCACGGTGGGGCGGGGCGGTGGTCGGGGCCGCGCCGCGAACGGCCCCCAAGGCCGCACGCGCAAGGCGCGGCGGCCGTCCACGGTCCCGCCCTGCGGTGGGCGGGCCCAACCCCGCACCCGGCCCCGCGCCCACCTGTGACGAGGTCAGTCCCTGAGCATCGGCTATGCCGCAGTTGAAGCTGGACGGTTCCGGACTTGCGCGGGGGCGGGGCCTCGTAGCCTCGACCGGCGGACGGGCAGCACCTGCCTGCCCGCAATGGCCCGTCGCGAGGCCCCGCGAGGGGTCCCCGCGCAAGTACGGAACCGGCCAGCGGCACCTGTGCCCGGCCCCGTGCGCGGCCCGTAGGGCCGCCTTGACCCTGTAATGAAACTCCTCGACGTCGGGGGGTCTGGGCTAGCTCGCCTTCCGCTCCTCGTCACGCTCGGTGAGCCCTCGGCGGATGGCTCTTGCCTCCTGGATGCGGTTGCGGGCTTGCTCGGCCCAGAAGTGTTCGCCGTGCATGAGGCCGCTTCCGAGGTACTCCCACTGGCCGGTGGTCACCGTGGCGCGGTTCGGGTCGGGCTCGGGTCGGCCTTCGGCCTGACGGGCTGCCTGGGTGGCGTGGTCGGCTCGGGCCTGGCGTAGCTCGGAGAGGGTCACTGAGTAGCGGCGGGACTTGGAGGAGAAGTGCCCGCCGTAGCCAAGCATGTGGGCCCAGTTGCGTAGCCGTAGGTCGTGGTACTCGGGCAGGTCGGCAAGGGCGAAGCACGTCCAGATCATGCGGCGGGCGTGTTCGGACACCTTCAGCGAATTGATCTGGGTTGCGAAGCGGATGGGGCGGTCTACGGTGCCGGAGTCTTCGGCGCCCTTGGTGGCGTACTTGGCGATGTAGCGGGCTACGTGCTTGTCTGCGATCCCGTCCAACTCGGCGGCTACCTGGATGGCCTGAGTGTCGAGTTGACGGCCCCACCGCAAGAGGAGCGGCGGGCCCGTCCCCTCCCGATGCGGGGCCGGTACCTCGACCTGTGCGGCGGCGGTGCGCAGCGTCCGCTCAAGGAGTTCGGCGGTGGCCCATGGGGGCGGGGGCTGGTCGGGGCCGTCTGGCCCGTCCAAGCGGACGACGGCGTGGAAGTGAATGAGGCCGCGTCGCTGGTACTCGATCACGCGGGCATACGACACGCGGGCCTGCTCGCGGAGGGCCTTGTGGGTAATGCCCAGCTCGGCCGTGATCAGCCGGGGGACGGTGAGGGTGAGGCGTCGCCACAGCTCGGGGGCATGGGCGTTCCACAGCACGGCGGCACGGTAGTCGTAGCAGTCGACGCAGATCGGTTGCCCTACCTGCGGGTCGTCGGCCTGGTGCCGCGCCAGGCACCCTTCGGGGCGGCCGTGCTCACACACGGGGTCGTCTCGGCGGGGTCGGCACGGCTGGGTCTTCCCGACCTTGGCCCGGTGGGCGTGGACGGCACCGAACGAGGGGGCGGTGAGGGTGAGGAACACGCGGGGATGGTCGCTGACCGCCTCGGGGACGCCCTTGCCCCCGGTCAGTCCGGAGATGATCAGGTGGTAGGTGTCGTCCCGGTAGACCTCGGCGCACGCGGCGCAGCGGGACGCGCGGCGGTTGCCGCACGCGGTGATCAAGAAGCCGGTCGGCTCGTCGGCGGTCGAGTAGGACTCGATCAACTCGCCGGTCTCACCGTCCAGCGTGATCCGCTCGCCGCGTAGGCGTACGGGCTGCTCGCACCCTCCGGCGGACCGGATCATCTGGTGCCAGCGGTCGAAGTCGGGCATCGCCGCGCGCTGGACGGCGGCCGCCAGCTCGGGCGGTAGGTCGGGCATCTGCGGGCCGCTCATGCCGCGTCCCACAGGGTCTCGTCGTCCTGGCCGTTGGCGGCCTGGTCCTGCTCGGTGAGGACTCCTTCCGGGGACAGCGCAACTCCGAAGATCGTCCCGACCTGACGCCATTTGGCGTCTGTCCAGCGCGGGGAACGCTCGGCCTGGCGCTTGCCCCATGCGATGGCTTCCGGACTGGGTTCCAACCCTGGTCGCTCCTTCTCTCGGTGGAAGGAGTGCGCGGTGTGCTCCGCGACCGTGGGCACCTGACTGCGGGCATGCTGACGCCAACCCGGTGGTCAGATGCTTTCGGCGAGTGGCGTATCTGAGAGAAGTTGGTAAGGGCGATCGGTGTGTGAGGCTTGTTCAGCGGAACGCCTTCCGCCTGGCGCCTATCTCCGGTGCCGGGAGCCCACCCCGGCGGGCAACTGCCCGTGCGTAAGTGATGTCGTGTTGTACGGCTGCCTGTTTGTCTGAGGTCCCCTCACGAGGTCTCGGTGCCGGTGCCGACCCGGCGTGCCACTCGCCTGTCACGAAGACGCTCGCGCGACTCCGTGATCAAGATTGCCACGTCCAGGTGCCGACCAAACCTCGACAAATCCGGGCCTGCGGGCCTTCCGGACTGTGTGGGGTTGTCCGTGAGTAACCGCTGGCGTCCGGTGGTGTCCGGTGGTGACTGCTGACGTACGGCTGTCTGGCGCCCTAAAGTGGCGCACATCACACTAGGTTGGCGCTCCAAGTGCGGGCCCTGGGGCTGTTCAACTCGTCGGGGGGCGTTCCGACCGCGATGACTCTGCGTGGTCGGGATCAAGTCTGATCAAACCTGCATGAAGTGAAGTACTATTTGTAGTGGTTCTGCATGGAGACGAACTTCGTCCAGCCGTGCTTGTCGGCGACGTGCTGCGCCTTGGCGAACTGCCAGGCGTACATGCTGGACGCTCCGATGTACCGCGCCTTGCCCGCCTTCACGACGTCGTGCAGGGCCTCCATGGTCTCCTCGATGGGCGTCCCGTAGTCCCAGCGGTGGATCTGGTAGAGGTCGACGTAGTCGGTGCCGAGCCGGGCGAGGGAGGCGTCGATGCTCGCCATGATGTGCTTGCGCGACAGGCCCTTGTCGTTCGGGCCGTCTCCCATGGGGAGGCACACCTTGGTCGCCAGCACGTAGTCGTCCCTGCGGGGGAACAGCTTCGGCAGGAGCCGTCCGGTGATCTCCTCACTGACGCCCATCGAGTACACGTCGGCGGTGTCGAAGAACGTCACGCCGCCCTCCACCGCCCGCCGGACGATCGGCTCCGCGGCGTCCTCGTCCAGGGCCCACGGCCGAACCGCCGGGTCGCCGTAGCTCATCATGCCGAGGCAGATCCGCGAGACCTTCACACCGGTCTTTCCGAGACGTACCTGTTCCATGGGGGTTCTCCTTTCAACGGTCTCCACGGTGCACCGCCACCCCGGCGATCACCAACCCCACTCCGGCGATCTCCGCCGGGGCGGGCGCCTGCCGCAGCACCACCAGTCCGGTCACGGCGGCGGTCGCCGGAAGCAGCGACACCATCAGCGCGTAGGTGGCGCGACTGAGCCGCGCCATCGCAAGCTGGTCGCAGACGTACGGGATGACGGACGAGGAGATCCCGACACCGACCCCCGCCGCGAGCGCAACCGGATCGCCCAGTGCGGGCACGGCCTGCACGCCGCCAATGGGAAGGACGAGCACACTCGCGACGACCATCGCCATGGCCAACCCGTCGATCCCCCCACCCCCCGACTGGGCGGCCTTGTGGGCGACGACGATGTACAGCGCGAACAGTGCGGCATTGGTGAAAGCGAAGACGAACCCGAGCGGCTCCCCTTCTATCCGCACCTCCGTCAGGACGTACACGCCGCCGACCGCCGCGACGAGAGCGGCGATGTTGCGTCTTGTCCTTATACCTAGGGCGGCCAGGACGACGACGGGCAGGAACTCGATCGCCGCCACGGTCGCCAGGGGCAACCGTGCGATCGCCATATAGAAGGACGAGTTCATCGCCGCGAGCACAGCGCCCCACACCAGCATCGTCCGCCAGGTGTGGCGCGTGAGCGTCTGCCAGGGTCTGCGCCAGACAGCGAAGACGAGGGCGGCGCTCCAGATCCTGATCCCGGCAACGCCCAGAGGGCCGATGCGGGGGAACAGCAGCACGGCGAACGAGGGACCCAGGTAGTGGAAGACCGCACTTCCGACAAAGTACGACCAGGGCGGAAAGCGCATGGTCGTATCGTCGGCCGGTCCGTAAGTTGGAGGAATGGCGAACCGAAGGGGCCGACCGGGCCGCGCCTACGAACCCAAACCGCTCGACCCGATCGACCTACGGATCCTCACGGAGCTGCAGCGGGACGGCCGGGCGTCCCTCGCCGAACTGGGCCGCCGCGTCGCCCTGTCCGCCCCGGCCGTCGCCGAGCGCGTCCAGCGCCTGGAGGACACCGGCGTCATCACGGGCTACCACGCCACCGTCGACCCCGTCGCGCTCGGCTTCCCGATCGCCGTCCTCGTCCGGGTGAGCCCGAGCCCGCGTGAGCTGAGCCGCATCCCAAAGATCGCAGACGAGATCCCGCAGATCGTCGAATGCCATCGCATCACGGGTGACGACTGCTTCTACTTCATCGCGCACCTGCGCGCCGTCGAGGAACTCGAACCGATCCTCGACCGCTTCACCCCGTACGCGAAGACGACGACGTCGATCCTCCAGTCGTCCCCGGTCCCCCGCCGTCCCCTCCCTCTCGCCTGACAGGGACCTCGGCCGGGAGGGGCCCTGTCTGCCAGGGCTTGGCTGACAGGGCTCGGCTGACAGGGCTCGGTCGGCCGGGGCGCGCCTAAAAGATCGTCGGGAGACGCAACCGCGGCGCGGGCTTCGGGATAGAGGGGATGTCAGCACTCCCCCAGACACGGAGACGCCCTCTATGAAGAGACGCCCATGGCCGTGTTGAGCCACGCCCGCGACGAGCTCGACGACGCGGCGCTCGTCGCCGCCTCGCTGGACGAACCCGAGGCGTTCGGTGAGCTGTTCCGCCGGCACGCGCCGCGGCTCCACGCCTACGCCAGGCGGCGGCTCGGGACCGCCATGGCCGACGACGTGGTCTCCGAGGCGTTCTCGACCGCGTTCCGGCGCCGCGACAGGTTCGACGGCCGCGCCGAGTTCGGCGCCTGGCTGTGGGGCATCGCCAGCAATCTGATCGCCAAGCACCACCGCCACGAGACCCGCATGTACCGGGCGTTCGCCCGGACCGGCGCCGACCCCGCCGAGGACGGTGTCGCCGACAGGGCGAGCGAGCGCGCCTCCGCGGCGGCGTGCGGACCCGGCCTGGCACGGGCGCTGGCCTCGCTGGGCGCGCAGGACCGCAACGCCGTCCTGCTGCTGGCGTGGGGCGAGATGTCCTACGCCGAGATCGCGGTGGCGCTCGGCCTGCCCCTCGGCACCGTCAAGGCCAAGATCCACCGAAGCCGCGCCAAGCTGCGCAAGGCCCTCCCCACACACGCCCTCTCCGAGGAGTAGAGCATGGACGAAATCGATGCCCTGCGGCAGATGCGGACCGGTCTCGCGGTGGAGGAGCCCCCGGAGCGGCTCGCCCAGCGCATTGACTGGCAGGACGGCGGCGGAGCTCGTCCGCGGCCCCGCCCCCGCCCCCGGCCCCGCCCCCGCCCCCGCAACCGACGCCGTATGCGGATCCAGCTGGTGAGCGCGGCCGCCACGGTCGCCGTCGCCGCCGGGACCGTGGCCGTCGTGGTCTCCACGGGGGACGGCGACCCGACCGGCAAGCCCCGCGTGGAGAACACCGTCCCCCTGAACGGCAACGTGCTCCTGGTGGCCGCGACCAACGCCGCGAAGGCGCCGGCGGGGAAGTACTGGCACACCAAGACCGTCATGGGCGAGATCTACGCGGTCGGCAAGAGCGCCGAGAACCACTACAAGGTCGATTCGAGGCAGGGGAACGAGATGTGGACAGACCGGACCGGTCTGCGCCGCGGCACCCACTTCGATCTCCAGGGTCTCCCCGTCACCCCGCAGGACAAGCAGAAGTGGCAGGCGGCAGGGTCACCGTCCTGGGTCCACGTGCCGAATCCCGAGGGGGGAGGCGGACAGGTCAACCTGGACATGTCCCCGAAGACGGGCGGGGGAGCCCCGTGGCCGGCGTCCGTCGAACGGTTCTACGGCATGACACCGGGACAGATCGCCGCGCTGCCCACGGAGCCGGAGGCACTGAAGAAGGTCTTGCTGGGCCTCAAGGGGCATTGGCACGCGGTCTCAACGGACGGTGAGAAGGAGGAGCCGATCCGCGCCTTGCGGGGGCAGGAGCGTGTTCGGGCTCTCAGCGATGTCGCCGGGGAGCTGCTGTCCACCGAACCGGCGCCGCCCAAGGTGCGGGCAGCGGTCTTCCGGATGCTGTCCGACATGCCAGGCGTCAAGCCCGAGGGCCGGACGACCGATCCGCTCGGCCGCGTCGGAACGGTGGTGTCGCTCCCGCTGAAGACCACCACGCCCCTCGGCATGTTCACCGCCCCCAAGCAGCTCGGAACCTACCGGCGCCAGTTCATCGTCGACCCCGCCACCGGTTCCCTGCTGGCCATCCGCGACCTCGTGGCCACGCCGCCGCACGGCAGCCGGCCGCTGCCCCCGGGAGACGACGGCAAGCCGCGCGCGCTGAGGGCGCAGGACATGCCCGACCGCTTCCACAGGCCCGGAGAGACGGCCGCCTACCGGGCGTTCGAGATCACCGAGTGGACCGACGCGGAGCCGCCGCGCTGAGCGTCCCTCACATGACGAGGGGCATGACGAGGGGCATGACGAGGGGCCCGTCCCATGCGAGACGGGCCCCTCATAGCGCCGGATCCCCCCAGCGCACTGGACCCCCTCCAGCGCACCGGCCCCAGCGCATTGGGTCACTCGGCTCACCGGTCCCATCGGCGTGCCGCGTGCCCTGGGGCTATGCGAACGCGTGGCACTCCACCGTGGCGCGGCGTTCGGTCATGCCCTGCTGGACCGCCGAGTCCACGCACGCGCGCTGCTTCTCGTTCAGCTTCGGCTGGCCGCACTGCTCAACGCTGGAGTAGGTGCGGCAGCCCTGGCGCGTGTTCTGGTCCCCGGAATGGGACGCCTGGGCGGCGGCCGCGCTGCCCAGTCCCCCGATTCCGACCACAGCGGCGATCAGTGCACCGGTCATGACCCTCTTCATCAGCTTCTCTCCCCGTCGCGTCCTTCAAGCAACGAGAGCGTTCCTCCCCGGCCCCCTTCACCCCAAAACCCGACAAAAGAGTAAAAAACGACGACCATCTTCCAGGAATCGGCCCAGGTCAGCGGACGAACTCGGCGCGCACCCCCAGCAACCGCACAGGACGCCGCCCGGTGAAGCGGGCGAGCGCGGCGAGGGCGCCCTCCTCGATACGGGACGGCTCGATCGTCGGCGTCTCCAGCGTCCGGCCGTGGGTCTGGGTGATGAACGGCGCGTACCTGACCTTGACGACGACGCGGGCGACGTCCCTGCCGTCCGCGGCCACATCGTCGGCGACCCGCCGCGCCAGCCGGACGACCTCCCGGCGCACGTCCTCCCAGTCGTCCAGATCCTGCTGGTACGTCGTCTCCCGCCCGCACGAACGCGGGACGTACGGTGCGTCGCTCACCTGTGAGCCGTCCCGTCCCTGTGCGAGCCGCACCAGCCACGGCCCGGTCGTGGGGCCGATCTCCCCGGCCAGGACGTCGGGATCCGCCGCCGCGAGGTCGGCCACCGTGGCGATGCCGAACGCCTTCAACCGCTTGGCGGTCTTGGCCCCGATACCCCACAGTGCGTCGACCGGCCGGTCGCCGAGCACCTCGAACCAGGTCGCCCCGGTGAGCCGGAAGACCCCGGCCGGTTTGCCGAACCCCGTTGCCAGCTTCGCCTGGAGCTTGTTCTCCCCGATGCCCACCGTGCATTCGAGCCCCGTCGCCGCCCGGACCCGATCCCGGATCTCCCTGGCCGTCGCCTCTGGATCGTCGCCGTCGACCGCCAGGAACGCCTCGTCCCACCCGAGGACCTCGACCACGAGGCCGAGGCCGCGCAACGTCGCCATGACCCGCTCCGAGACGGACTCGTAGAGCTCCCGGTCGACGGGCAGGAACACGGCGTCCGGGCAGCGGCGCGCCGCCGTGCGCAGCGGAAGGCCGGACTGGACGCCGTACTCGCGCGCCTCATACGAGGCCGTGCTGACCACGCCCCGCTTCGTGGGATCGCCGTCGCCGCCGACGACCACCGGCCGCCCGCGAAGCTCCGGACGGCGAAGCACCTCGACGGCCGCGATGAACTGGTCCAGATCAACGTGCAGGACCCACCGACCCACACCCCCATTGTCCCCTCACCAGCACGAATACATCCCTATGGACCGGACGCGAACCCGTCCCCACCGTGCTCCCGGCGCGTCCCTGTCGCCGTTCAATTCGACGGGCCCTGTCTCCGCCTGCTGCTAACTTGCCGCCATGACATGGCAAGAGTTCGGACCTGAGCGAGTGGGTCTACTGAAGGCGTTCGAGTCCGGCTCTCCGCTGCCGTTCCGCCTGAAGATGCGCGGCTACCACCGCCTCCAGGTCGAGGCGTTCTTCCGCAAGCTCGCCGAACTGGCCGGCACCGAAAGCCCGCCCGAGATCGAGCCGCCGGCCTTCGTGGTCGTGATGCGCGGTTACGACCGCGCCCAGGTCGACGCCTTCCTCGACCCGCTCTTCCAGTCACCGAGGAACTGATGCGAGCCCCGGGCGTCCAGCCCGAAGTAGGGCGAGAGGCACCGTCCGATCCTCCGCCGAGGGAGCGATGAGCGCCCCGTCCCGCACGCGCGCCGAGCGACGCCGCGACACCGAGCACCGGCTCACCCACGACGTCGACGTCTGGGTGGCCAGCGCGTCGCCGGACGGTGCGCCCTACCTGGTCCCGCTGTCCTTCGATTGGGACGGCGAGGCGCCGCTGCTCTCCACGCGGGCGGACAGCCCGACCGGCAGGAACCTGGCCGCCACCCGATCCACCCGGCTGGGACTGGGCCTCACCCGCGACGTGGTCATGATCGAGGGCACGGTCGAGGTGCTCGACACGGACGCGCTGCCCCAGGAGCAGGGCGACCGCTTCGCCGAGCGCACCGGCTTCGACCCGCGCACCCTGACCACGCCGTACCGCTGGTTCCGCGTCACCCCGCGCCGCGTCCAGGCATGGCGCGAGGAGAACGAACTCTCCGACCGCGACCTGATGCGCGACGGCCGCTGGCTCCCCTAGCCAGACACGTCGGACACCCTGCGGCCTGCGTGATCATGCCTGCTCGTCTAGTGGCGATCGCCTTCTGGAAAGAGCCACTCCAGTGCGGCCAGGGACTTGCCGAGGTACGCGCTGAAGCCGGTCTCAAGCCCGTAGGCCATGTCCTCCAGTACGCCGCACCTGGCGTAGAAGCCTGAGCGCAGCTTGATCTCCCCGACGCCGACGCCGGGCAGATACGCGTCCAGGGCCCGGTCAAGAGCGGCGGGCCCGAGATCGCGGTAGAGCAGACCGAAGTCACGGGCCGGGTCGGTGATCGCGGCGTCGCTCCAGTCGATGACCCCGGTCACGACCCACGCGTCCGGGTCGATGAGGACGTGCTCGATTCCCAGGTCGTTGTGGGAGAACACCAGCTCACGCGGGCCGTCCGGGGGCGAGGTGTCGAGGAACGCCTCCACCGCGGGACGGTGCACCGGCGGCACCGTCTCGATGATCGTGGCGTAGATCTGCGCGGTCTCCTCCAGCCACACGGTCATCGGCTCGTCGTCGGTATCCGCCAGGTCCACCATCCGGCCGACCGGAACAGCATGCAGCGCCCCGAGGAACCCCCCGAGCTCGGCGGCGACCGAGTCGATGTGGACCGCCCGTTGTCGCGGATCCGCGTCGATCAACGGAAGGCCAGGCAGCTTGAAATAGGCCAGGCACCCCTGCTCGACGACCGTGAAGGTGGGCTTGGGCACAGCCAGCGGCGACACATCCGCAACGGCGGCAAGAAGGCGACCCTCATCGCGAACGCGCCCAGCCCGCTCCGCAGGATCGGACTCCTTACCGAACCGGACGATCAACTCGTCATTGACCTGAAAGGCGACGTTGTCCTCGCCCTCCCCCAGCAACACCACGGAGTCAACGCGATAGCCCGGCATATGCGCAGCCACCACATCCCGGACAGCCGCGGCCAGGTCACCCCTCCGACTCGCCACGCGCCGCCCCCGCCCGGCCCTGAACCTTCATCACCCAACGACGCTATCGCGCGAGCCCAGCCATGAGCACCGCAAACACCCGCAGCTCCACGAGCAGCTCGGCCCATCCGGCCGCCTACTCTCACGTGGCCGGCTCCCCATGAACGGCACCCACCCAACTGTCGGCGTCGCATCCCCAGATCGGCCGCAATTACAGGGACTCCGGCGGCGGAGCTCGTCAGATCGGCCAGCCCACGACCGGGCTGGCCGCGCGAATGACGTCAACTCCACCGGAATGCTTGAGCCGCTGGATGGGCGGGAGATGCCTAACACGCTGCGGCGTGAACGTAGCCAGCTGCGCAGGTGTGGGGAGTCGGAGCCCCTGCCACCATGCACCCCGCAAGAACGGCGACCGCGCGGTTCGCGTTGTCAGGGATCGGCGGGATGGTGCGCACCAGCGGTTCCGCCCCAGTAGCTGTCGCGGTCTATTGGCCGCGAAGACCTCCAACTGAAATTGGCTGGACGTGCCGGGATGCAGAGTCGGCCCGGCACGCGGGCCGACCTGCAGCGGGGCCGCCCGGACGGCCCGTCGTCCGCACGAGGTCGTCCAAAGCCAGCAGCGCCCAGTGCGCGCTCCAAGTGCCTGCCAACGCCCTGGTCGGCGCGAGTGAGAGGAGGCGTCGGGCATCCGCCGAACAATCCAGTCCGCTCGGCGAGTAGGGCTTCGATGCGCCGCGCGCGTAGTCAGCCAGCAGCAGTGCCGTCTCGTTGGCTTCCGTTCCGGAGTTGGCGAAGGAAACCCTTGCGTCCGGGATGCCGGCGCGGTGATGCCCATCAGAACAGGTCGGCCAGCGGCGGGCGTGCCGCCCTCGGCCATGAGCTAAGGAGCGCTGGTTGGGCCGCTATGGAGGCACAGGCCGAGGGACTGGCGGAGGGACTGGCCGTACCGGAGCCTTCAGGCTGTGAGCCGACACGATGTGCAGGCATCTCGGATTCTGAGGAGGACCGGAACGGCCAGTAGCGACAGAGAGGCCGGGCCGGCCGTCAGCGGTGGAGTTGACGTGCGGGGGTCGGCGGTGACGGCCGCAGCTACCCCTACCGCGATCGACAGGAATCGGGACCTGGCGACTTCCTCCCCTTCGCGGCGCGGACACTTCCTGGGTCGATCGCGCACCGCAACAGTCCGGTTCCCCTGGGGGTGCCAAGTTGGTCCTGCATGACTCGGTGCAATTCGCTTCGCGCCCGGGGCGCTTCTCCATTCGGCGAAGCGCCGGCAGAGGCTCTACCAGGAGGCGCCAACACCGAAGGGACCTACCGCTAGGCACAACCGGTGGGGGGCCCGAACACCCTCTCCACCAACACCTCTCGATCAGCAGCGTGGCTCCGCCCATCACCCTGCGGAGGCGTCGGCGCAGGTGGCACCGCCCGCTGAAACGACTTCCACAAACTCCCCTGCCCTGAGCGCTCCATCATCGTTACGACGAAGCACCATCAAGCACACCAAACGAAACGACCATCTAAGCGGCCCAGTGGATGGTGTTGGGTGGCTCGGTTGTTTGCAGCTCGGTTCGTGGGTGGGGTGTTCGCGGCTCGACTGTCTGCGGCTCGGTGGTCCGCGGCTCGGCGGTCCGCGGCTCGGCGGTCCGCGCCTCGACGGTCCGCGCCTCGACGGTCCGCGCCTCGACGGTCCGCGCCTCGACGGTCCGCGCCTCGACGGTCCGCGCCTCGACGGTCCGCGCCTCGACCGACCCCGGCGCGGTGGCTCGCAGCTCGGCGGTCCGCAGCTCGACGGTCCGCGCCTCGACGGTCCGCGCCTCGACGGTCCGCGCCTCGACGGTCCGCGCCTCGACGGTCCGCGGCTCGGCGGTCCGCGCCTCGGTGGTCCGCGCCTCGGTGGCTCGCGGCTCGACCGACCCCGGCGCGGTGGCTCGCGGCTCGGCGGTCTGCGGCTCAGCTATTCGCCGCTCGCTTGGTCGCGGCTCCTCCGTCGAAGGCTCGACCATCCATGGCTCGGCTGTCCATGGCTCGGCCGTCCATGGCTCGGCTGTTCGTGGCTCGGCTGTTGGTGGCTCGGCTGTTGGTGGCTCGGCTGTTGGTGGGTTGGTGTTTTGTGGGTGGTTGGTTGGTGTGCCGGGTGGGTGGAGTCGGTAGGTGTAGCGGCCGGTGGCGGGGTCGTGGGTGGTGTGGATGTGTTGGAGGTTGGTGTGTTTGTAGCGGTTGTGCCATCCGCAGCACAGGGCGAGTTTGTCGATGTCGGTGGGGCTGTTGCCGAGGGCCCATCCGTTGACGTGGTCGACCTCGCACAGCGTCCCGGGCACCTCGCAGCCCTGCACCGCGCACGTGGGATACAGCGTCTCCAGAACCTGGCGCTGGGCGGCGGTGGCGAACCGGACCTTGTGCCCCAGGTACAGAGGCGTGTTCCCGGTGCCCAGCAGCAGGGGTGAGACCCCGGCGGCCAGCGCGATGCGGCGGGCCTGGGGCGCGGGGATCGGTGTGCCGTCGGTGAGGCGGGCGGGTGCGTGGCCGCCGGTGAGGGTGTCCAGGTCGCAGATGACGGTGACCTTGGTGGCCTTGTGCCCGCCCGACAGCACGCTCGACAGTGCGGCGGCGGTGCGCTCGGGCAGGTCGCGGTGGTCGTCGGGCCCGGCCGGCTTTGCCAGGGGTGCGAGGGTGCCGTCCCAGACGGCGGCGTCCTCGGCGTTCAGCCAGCCCTTGATGTAGCGGCCGCCCTCCAGCGAGCGGGTGGAGTCGATCCAAGACCGCTCGTAGCCGCGCTGCACGTCCACGGGGGCCGTCTCGTGTCCGTCGCGTTCGGCGATCACCTCCCGGATGCGGCGGCCCAACGCCGCCACCTTCCCGGGCGAGAACCCCTGGCCGATCATGTCCAGCAGCAGCGTCTCGGCCTTCGCGCAGTCGTCATCGTCCAGTCGGGCGACGGCGTCGGCGACCGTGGTGGCGTAGCCGTAGGACAACTCGCCTCTGGCCAGGAGCTCGGCGACCACAGGGAGCCGGTGGCGGTGGCGGGCTAGGGTGACGCGCTCCTTGGCGCGCGCGTCGCGCATGCCCAGCCGCGACCGCAGCCACGCCTGCGTGGACGGCAACCCCCACCGGCGCGTCTCACCCGCCGCGTCCACACGGGCGACGAACCCGGCCAGCGCGGCCTCATGGGCGTCGGAGGCGGCGGCTAGCGTCTCGGCGAGTTCCATGCAGGCCGCTGGGGATTCGGGAGCGGGGCGGGTGGCGAGTTCGGCGGCGATCGCGGCGGCGGCGTCCACCAACTCCTGGGTGGACGCCACACCGAGATCCATATCCGTGACCGAACACATACACAGAGTATATCGAACTGGTGGACGAACTAGTGCGGGATTGGAGACTGATTACTGTCACCGCAGAGATAGGTGCAGCTTGGGACTGGAATCATATTTCGCGTTACCAGAAGAGTCAGACATATCCCCCGTAACGCCCAGTTCACCAACTTTGCGAATGCCATCAAGGGGACCAATCTGGTCAGCGGCTTCGCCATGTCGCATGGAACCTACGTTCAGGATTTCTCCAGATAATTGGCGAGTTCGCTGTCAGCAGGCGACCCGCACCCTTAACGGTGACTCCTCCTGCTTCAGCGGACCGGCAGATGGCGCCTGTCAGTTGGCGGCTGCACCCGACTCGGATCGCTTACCCATCGAGAAGTGCCTGGTGGTTAGCCTGCGCCAGCCGTTGACCTCTGCCAG
The DNA here is from genome assembly GCF_040649235.1 of Spirillospora sp. NPDC049024. NCBI lineage: Bacteria > Bacillati > Actinomycetota > Actinomycetes > Streptosporangiales > Thermomonosporaceae > Spirillospora > Spirillospora sp. NPDC049024. The sequence goes on along the minus strand of NZ_JBEZFD010000012.1, from coordinate 12,963 downwards.
CAGTTATCCCCCTGATGGGCTGGTTTTTCCTAGCGAACCAACTCTTTCTATGTCGAGACCCGGCACCTTGGGGCACTGTCGGGCACCGCCTCTGACCTAGGCCGTGCACGCCCTGGCATGAATTGCACCCTGTTCTTGATCGCCGGTGGGTTTCCGGACCACCGATGCACTTCCTGGCTGCCAGTGCGCTGCTCAACCTGTACCAGGGGTCGCCCTCGCGCCGAGCCGACTCCCTCAAGCGGGCGAGGTTCCTTTGATGGGCGGGTTTACTTTATGGGCTGCCTTGCTTTGGAGAGCGGATTCCCTTGTCGGTGAAGTGGCTCTTGGAGGAGTGGGGTGGCGCGTCGGGCGGGGCAGGCGGAGCCTGCCCGACGAAACCTGCACCAGGGGCCGCAGAGGCTCCGAAGTCGAGGGTGGGACGAAGTCCCATCGCGAAGCGACGCCGAAGGCGCCCTTGATTTTGGAGGGGCGGCCCCGTACGCAGCGCCACCCCACCCGGTGTCCCCACCCGGTGTCCCCATCCGGTGTCCCCATCCGGTGTCCCTACCCGATGGGCCCTACCCGATGGGCCCTACCCGATGGGCCCTACCCGATGGGCCCTACCCGATGGGCCCTACCCGATGGGCCCTACCCGATGGGCCCTACCCCATGGGCCCTACCCAGCATCCCCACCCGGCCACTCAACCCGGGTATTGCGGCCAAGGGCAGGTGGGGGACCTCGTCTCATCACTCGCCGTCGGGTGGGAGACGCCGCTGCTGGTGGAGGAGGTAGGCCACTTGGGCGAACTACTGAATGCGCACCTTGAGCACTTCCTGTGACGGGAGCGAACGCGGCGGGGGCGGAAGAGCGCGTGCCCCTACCTGGAGTTGCTCGCGCTGGCGCTAAGGGCCCCTTGGCTGCGTCAGGCCTCAGGACTGGCCTCAGAAGGCCGCGAGGCTGGGCAGGCCCCAGGGCTGAACCTCAGACCGCGGGGCGGGCCCACGGCGCGCGGGGCTGGTGCTCAAGCCGGGGCTGGCGCTCGGCGCGCGGGGCTGGCGCTCAAGCCGGGGCTGGAGATTCGTGAAGCTCTACCGGCCCGCGCCCGTCCCGCTTCTGCAGGTCTACGGGGATGGGACCGAGGAGGTCAGCATCGCGGTGAGCGCGCTGCCGGTGTCGGGCAGCGCATGGGCCTACCACGGCGCCCGGCTCGGACGGCGCTGCTGGCTGCATCTGTGTGACGGCACCGATGGTGCCGCCAAGGTGGTCGGCGACCTTCTCAGAGACCAGATGTGCACGTCCACTTTGGTGAGCTGCCACACCTTGCGAAAGGGATCCACATTTCTGAAACGGCTAGTCTGATTAGACATCCCAGCGGGCGGCTTCGAGAAGGTCGGCGAGGTAGGCGGCGGCTTCTCTGGAGAGGCCTGGCAAGCACTCCTGGAGGGGCTCCACGAGGGCTTGGGGGACGGTGCCGTACTCGACGAGATGTCCCAAGGAATGGGCGATCTCCTCTTGGACCAGCGAATCGTTCTCTCTTACGAGCGCTTCCATGAGCGGGAGCACTATCGAGGACGCGTCCCGGCCGGTCTTGCACGCGCCGATTAGCAGGTCCCCGAGATGGGCGGCCGCCAGTTCACGGACGTCGGGCTCCCCGTCTGCGAGTCTCATCGCCAGACGCTGAATCTCTCTCACCACTTGGCGAGAACCAGCGTCATCCCGCGCGGCGGCGGCCAAGTCCTTCGGGCCGCCGCCAGCCGCATCAAGGGGCTTCACGCCATATCCGGGACGGAGGGCACCGCAACGGTGGTGTCCAAGGCATGCGCCAATCGGTCGACAAGTCGGAGGACGGGCTCTGCACCGACCGCCTCACATCGCGATAGGGCGGACGGCATCATGCGTCCCGGCACGCCGGTTCCAGCAGAGTCATCCCAAGCTCTAGGCGCCGCTCACGCACTGCTTTGCCCAGTTCATCGGCACATGGAGCAGCCTGACTGTCCTCGTGCTGTCGATCCCTGTCGGTCATCGCCAAACTCGAAGCGCTCATCGCCCATGTCGCGGCTCCTGCGGCTCTGATCCGCTCGATCATAGGGCTGCCAGGCCATCCGGTCCCGCCGTCCTAGCGCTTTCACCCTTTGACCTGATTACTCAGGGGCGCAGGACGATCTTGCCGTGGGTGCGGCGTTGCTCCAACTCGCGGAAGGCGTCCTGCACCTGGTCCAGGGGGTAGACGCGGGCTATCGGCACCTCAAGTTCACCGCGGGCGGCCAGCCGGGCCAGTTCGCCCAGGACGACCGCGCACGCCGCGCCGCTTTCTCCGACGGTCTGCGCGCCGACCTTGGCCGCTGTCGCCCAGTCGCGGATCGTGTTGATCCGCTCGGGCCGCACGCCCAGTTCCACCGCCAGTTCGACGTAGCCGATCCCGAACGTGTCGATGAACGCGTCGACGTTCCCGCCGCTGGCCTGCCGGATTCGTTCGGCCACGCCGTCCCCGTACTCGACCGGGATGACGCCGTGCTCCTTCAGCCACGCGTGGTTCGGTTCGCTCGCCAGGCCGATCACCGTGGCACCGCGCCGCCGCGCTAGCTGGACGGCGAGGGAGCCGACGCCGCCGGCCGCGCCGGAGACCACGACCGTGTCGGAGGGGCCGGGGTCGACGGCGAATACGCAGGCGTAGGCGGTGGCACCGGCCACGTGCAGCGATCCGGCCACGTCCCAAGACAGGCCCTTCGGACGCGGGGTCAAGCGGACGTCGTCCACCGCGACGAACTCCGCGTGGCTCGCCCTGTCGTGGGTGAAGCCGAGGACCTCATCGCCCACCGCGAAGCCGCGCACATGCGATCCGACCTCCACGATGACTCCGGCAAGGTCGCTGCCCTGTCCGGAAGGGAAGGTCGCCGGCCAGCGCTCATGCAGCCCGCCCGAGCGGATCATGGCCTCGCCGGGCTGGATCCCCGCCGCGCGGACCTCGACCAGAACCTGGTCGGGACCGGGCACCGGACGCTCCACCTCCTCCACCCGCAGGACATCGATCCCGCCGTACTCGTGGAACCGCACCGCCTTCATCGCGTGATCACCGCTCTTCCTCGTTCGACATGCCGGATGGCCGCGCCTTGAAGCGTGCCTTCGTCCCGGCGGCGGAGGAACGGAGCGGTTTCCCTAGGATCAACGGTCCGAGGATGTGGTGGACGAACAGTGGTATCACTGCCGATATGGGGATGCACCGCGACGACCTCGCCGATTTCCTGCGCCAGGCGCGGGGGCGGCTGACTCCACGGGACGTCGGGCTGGTCGAGGGGACGAGGCGGCGCACGCCGGGCCTGCGCCGCGAGGAGGTCGCGGCGCTCGCCGGGATGTCGGTCGACTACTACATGCGGCTCGAACAGGCCAGGAGCCCGCAACCCTCGGTCCAGATCCTGGCCGCGCTGACGCACGCGCTGCGGCTGACGACCGACGAGCGGGACCACCTGTACCTGCTCGCGGGGCACCGTCCCCCGGAGGGAGCGCGCGCCGGGGAGTACCTGCGGCCGAGCCTGCTGTACCTGCTCGACCGACTGGAGAACGTGCCGGTCCAGGTCCTGAGCGATCTCGGCGACCTGCTGGCGCAGAACGACATGGCGCAGGCGCTGTTCGGATGCGTGTGCACGGTAGCGGCCGAGGACCGCAACGTCGTGCTGCGCTGGTTCACCGAGCCGGACGTCCGAGGCCACTTCGCGGACGAGGATCGCGAGGAGCAGGCCCGGCAGCTCGTCGCCGACCTGCGCGCCGCGGTGGCCCGCCGCGGAAACGACGCCGCGTCCCGCGCGCTGGTCACCCGGCTCCGCGCGGCCAGCGAGGAGTTCGCGGCGCTCTGGGACCGGCACGAGGTCGCGGTGCGCAGGTCGCACCCGTGGCGGCTGCTGCATCCCGAGCTCGGCAGGATCGAGTTCGACTGCGAACTGCTGGCGACACCCGCGGCGGACCAGCGCCTGCGGATCTTCACCCCGCCGCCCGGCGGCACCGAGCCGCTGGACATGCTGCGCCTCCTCGGCCCGCAGCACCGGCACGGCACCGCCGCGGCGAGGGCGGAGGAAAGCGGAGCCCCCGCATAGGCCGCGCGCCGGTCGGCGGTCGGCGTACCGCCGGCACTCGCCGGTGAAGACGGTGGCCAGATCGGTTACGAGGTCCAACGCGACGCTGACCGACGCGGCGCTGACCAACACGGCGCTGACCGCCGTGGCGAGGTCGGGCGTACGGGCGCCGTCCAGCGCGTCCGGGTCGCGGGCAAAGCTTCGTCGCGAGCCCGTCGACGACGGTGGCGAAGCAGACGGCGGCGAAGCAGACGGGGCAGGGCGGACGGCGGTCGGCCCCCGGGTCCAGGCTCGCCGCGGCGTGGTTGGGCGTACGGGCGCCGTCCAGCGCGTCCGGGTCGCGGGCAAAGCTTCGTCGCGAGCCCTTCGGTGACGGCGGCGAATCGGACGGCAGTTGGCCCCGGGTCCCGGTCTGCCTCGGCATCCTCGCACTCCTTGCCGTTGTGGACGGCCTAGGCGATCTCGGCGCGCGGCGCGCGGGCGGTCGCGGCGTCTACCTCGGCGAGGGCCGGGGCGTCGAGTGCGCGCCCGGCGAAGGCCTTGGCGACCCGGGACTCGGCCCGGCGCGTCGCTCGCCGGCGCCCGCGCCCGTCCGGTGGGGACGCTGCCCGCACCACCGCGCGGCTGGCGCGCTGGCTCGGCGGGCAGGCACGCCGGGGCGGAACTAGGTCGTCCAGGCCCCCCGCACCGGCCGCCGCCGTCGCGGCGCCCGCCTGGGCATGCGTCCAGGGGGAGGAACTCGGCCAGCGCCTCCGCCAGGACCCGTGCGATGGGCCTCCGGCGCTGGATCCCGGCCTGGACCCCCGCCCTGGACCCCGGCCTGGACCCCCGCCCTGGGGCCCGGCCTGGACCCCGGCCTGGACCCCCGCCCTGGGGCCCGGCCTGGACCCCGGCCTGGACCCCCGCCCTGGGGCCCGGCCTGGACCCCCGCCCTGGGGCCCGCCCTGGACCCCGGCCTGGACCCCGCACTAGACCCGGGCCTGGACCCGGGCCTGGATCCGGGCCTGGATCCGGGCCTGGATCCGGGCCTGGATCCGGGCCTGGATCCGGGCGTCGGCCCTGACCCGGATGGAGGCGCTGGTCCGCCGCCGCGCTGGTCCACCTCGCAGTGACCGGCGGTTGGGTGGCGGCGGGTGCTCCCCCCTTCTCGCTCGCGTGCCGCTGGGCGGCCCGGGTCAGCTGCGACCGCTGCTGGCCTGGGTACCCGATGCCTTCATCGCCGGGGAAGGATCGCCGGGTGTGCGGCTGCGGCGGTCGGGGTCGTCCTCGCTGTCCTCGGCGTCATCCCTGCGGTCGGCTCGCGCCGGCGAACCGCTTGAGCGCACCGCCGGTGTCGGGCGTCGCTGTTAGCGTCGCGGCCATGATCGACAAGGCAGCCGTGATCGACAAGCCGCATGCGGCTCTCCCCGACGAAGATGTCCTGATCATGCCGGAGCGCTGGCGCGGCGGTCTGCATCCGCGGCGCGATGGGGCGCCAGGTCCGGGGATCACGCTCGATGCGGCGGCGAGCAAGGCCGTCGCGCGGGCGGTGGACGAGGCGCGGGACGAGATCGAGCGGACCCTGGGCGACCCGGGAACCGCGCCGGAGCTCGCCGCCGCGGCGCGGGCCCATCTCGGCGGGGAGCCCGACCCGTGCGGCGCGGCCGTCCTGTCGCTGATCACGGCGGGCGAGTCGGTCTGGGGGCGCGAGCACCAGCGGTACGTGGACGCGTGGGCCTTCGAGCACGGCGTCGCGTTCGCCGCGTGCGCGCTCGCCGACCGATGGGGACTGGAGTCGAGCCCGGACGGGGAGATGCTGGACGGACGGCGGGGCAGGATCGTGCGCGCGGTCGCGCCGGGCGTGCGCCCTGTCCGAGGCCTGCCGGACGGAGCGCTGCGCGTGCGCTCCCTGCTGGCCGCCGTGACCGAGGAGCAGTACGCCGAGGCCGTCGAGAGGCTCGCCGAGCGGCGGGTCTCGGTCCGGCAGCGGCTCCTGACCGCCTACCTGGTCCCGACGCGCGACGACTGGGTGAGCGAGCTGTGCCGGCACCCTGACGGGGTCCCCCGTCATGTGCTCCTCCGGTGCCTGGGGACGTCCGCACACCTTGAGCTGCTCGGCGCCCGGGCTTGGCTGACCGCAGCCGACTGCTACGAGCCGGAGAACCTGCACGCGCTCGCCGACGGTCTCGGGCCGGCCGCCGTTCCGCTCCTGGTCCCCGCGCTGGACGAGTACCTCGACTCCTCGCAGCGGCGGGACGCGCTGCTGGACGTGCTGGGCGTCCTGCCGTCCGATGAGGCCTTCCGCGCGCTGCTCCAGAGGCGTTCCAACCCGCACGTCAGCGGTGAGCTGATGAAGGCGATGAAGCGGTTCCCGGTCCGGGCGGTGCGGGAGTTGGCCGCAGAAGCGAACACGGCAGGGGTCGCGGAGCTGCTCGACGAGCACGTGCGCGGCAATCTCGACATGGTCAAGGCGGCCCTGCCGATGCTTCCTGAAGAGGTCCGGACGGCGGTCGAAAAGATCGCGGCAGGGCTCGACACGATTGCCGACGCCGACCCCGCGGACCTGCCGGTCGTCCTGGTGGACCCGCCGTGGGCCCGCAAGCGGGAGCGGCCGGAGCCGGTGGTCATCACGGGGCTGTCCGCGCCCGAACCGTCGATCGTCTGGGCCGAGGACGGGCGCGACACCCTTTGCGAGTTGGCGCTCCCCGTCCCCTATGGGTGGAGTCACGACGGCGAGGTGCGCGGGCCGTGGGACCAGCGGATCGCCGATTTCGAAACGGGCCGGCTCAGGGGCTTCGAACAGGTGGCCTTGCTCTGCTTCGGTCCCGCCGAGCAGGTCCGGCACCTCGTCGCCGGCTGGGCTTTGCGGAAGGACGGCTACGACACCTACCAGGAGCCCGAAAGGTGGGTGCCGGTTCTGGCCGAGCGGTTCGGCCTGGACGCGCTGACCGCCGTCGTGAAGGGCGCCCGGAGCAAGCCCGGGAGCTGCGGGCACGTGGTCGTCCCGTATGCCGCCGAGCCGGTCGCCGAACTGGTCGCCGGCTGGCTGCTGCGCGGCAGGACCGGCAAAGAGCACGCGGAGGCGTGGCTGCGGAGGCACGGCCCCCAGGCGGTGCGGCTGCTGCTCCCGGCCGCGTTCGGCAAGCCGGGCAAGCGGCGTGACGCGGCCGAGTACGCCCTGACCTTCCTCGCCCGGGACCTGGGACGCGACACCGTGGTCGAGATCGCCCGCGACCAGCGTCCCGAAGCGGGCGCGGCACTGGACATGACGCTCGACCACGACCCCGAGCAGCTCGTCCCGCGGAAGATCCCGGAGATCGGGCCGTTCGCCGACCCGGCCGTCCTGCCCCGGGTGCGGCTGGCGGACGGCGGACGCGCGCTGCCGGTCACCGCCGTCCGGCATCTGCTCACGATCCTGGCGATGTCGCCGCCGGACGACCCCCACCCCGGCCTGGAAGCCGTGCGGGACGCGTGCGACGCCGATTCGCTGACCGTGTTCGCCTGGGCGCTGTTCGAGCGGTGGCGCCGGTTCGGTGAACGGGCCGAGGACGCGTGGGCGCTGACGGCCGTCGGGTGGTTCGGCGACGACGAGGCCGCGCGGCGCCTCACCCCCGCCATCCGCGCCTGGCCGGGCGAGAACGGCCACCACAAGGCGGTCAAGGGCCTGGACGTGCTGGCGATGATCGGCACCGAGACCTCGCTGATGCTGCTCGACGGCATCTCGCACCGGGCCCCGTTCAAGGCGATCAAGAAGCGGGCCGAGGAGAAGATCCAGGAGGTCGCCGCGCGGCTCGGGCTGAGCGGCGAGCAGCTCGCCGACAGGCTCGTCCCCGGTATCGGCCTCGACGCGGACGGGGGCATGACGCTCGACTACGGTCCCCGGCGCTTCGTGGTCGGGTTCGACGAGCAGCTCAAACCGGTCGTGTCGGACGAGGACGGCCGCCGCCGCGCCGCGCTCCCCAAGCCCGGCGCGAAGGACGACCCGGACCTCGCCCCCGCCGCCTACGCCGCATTCACGCAGTTCAAGAAGGACGTCCGGGCGACCATGCCGAACCAGGTCCGGCGGCTGGAGCTGGCGATGGTGACCGGCCGCCGGTGGGCGCCGGCCGAGTTCCGCACGCTGCTGGTCGACCACCCGCTGATGTGGCACATCACTCGACGCCTCCTCTGGCTCGCGGAACCCAGCGCGGACACGGAGACGAACGTCCCAGTCATCGCGTTCCGGCTTGCGGAGGACCGATCCTTCGCCGATGTCGACGACGGCGATTTCGTCCTGCCGGACGGCGCCCGGGTCGGGGTGGCGCATCCCCTGGCGCTCGGCGACGCGCTCGCCGCCTGGTCGGAGGTCTTCGCCGACTACGAGATCATGCAGCCTTTCCCGCAGCTCGGCAGGGACGTCCACCGGCTCACCGAAGAGGAGCGGCAGGACGTCCGGCTCGCGCGGTTCGAGGGCCTCACCGCCCCCTGGGGCAAGGTGGTCGGGCTGGAGCGGCGCGGCTGGCGGCGCGGCACCCCCATGGACAACGGCACCGAACGTTGGATCTCCCGTGCCGTCCCTGGCGGCCTGCATGTCGTGGTCGAACTCGATCCCGGGATCCAGGTCGGCTGGGCCGACGGCAACGAGGACCAGAATCTCCGCACGGTGTGGCTCGCCGACGAGCCCGGCGACTTCCTGCACTGGAACACCGGCTCCCAGCACCGGTTCGCCGAGCTGGACGAGGTCACCGCATCCGAGGTCATCGCCGACCTGGCGTCGATCACCTGATCCCGCTCGTCCCGGACATGCGGAATCCCGCTCGTGCCGGACATGCGGAAGGCCGCCCCCCGCGTGGTGCGGGAGGCGGCCTTCCGTGCGTGCCCTCTGTGCCCTTACCGGTCGTACTGCTTACCGGTCGTACTGCTTACCGGTCGTACTGCTTACCGGTTGTACTGCTTACCGGTTGTACTGGCCGAAGTCGTACTCCTCCAGCGGGACGGCCTCGCCGGAGCCCTGGCCGAAGGCGTACTCGGCGCCGTCGTCGTAGGAGCCGACGGAGTACACCGCCGCCTTCGCCTCCTCGGTCGGCTCGACCCGGACGTTGCGGTACTGCGGCATGCCGGTACCGGCCGGGATGAGCTTACCGATGATGACGTTCTCCTTGAGGCCGAGCAGCGGGTCGCTCTTGGCGTGCATCGCGGCCTCGGTGAGCACCCGGGTCGTCTCCTGGAAGGACGCCGCCGACAGCCACGACTCGGTCGCGAGCGAGGCCTTGGTGATGCCCATCAGGACGGGGCGGCCGGCGGCGGGCGTGCCGCCCTCGGCCACGACGTTCCGGTTCGTCTCCTCGAAGATCGGACGCTCGACGAGGTCACCCGGGAGCAGGTCGGTGTCGCCCGACTCCAGGATGTTCACCCGCTTCAGCATCTGGCGCACGATGATCTCGATGTGCTTGTCGTGGATCGACACGCCCTGCGACCGGTAGACCTCCTGGACCTCCTGGACGAGGTGCAGCTGCACCGCGCGGGGGCCGAGGATGCGCAGCACCTCGTGCGGGTTGATCGCACCCGCGATGAGCTGCTGGCCGACGCCCACGGGCTCGCCCTCCTTGACCAGGAGGCGGGACCGCATCGGCACCGGGTAGGCGATCTCGTCGGAGCCGTCGTCCGGGACGATGACGACCTTGCGGGCCTTCTCCGTCTCGTCGATCTTGACGCGGCCGGCGACCTCGCTGATCGGGGCCACACCCTTGGGGATGCGGGCCTCGAACAGCTCCTGGACACGCGGCAGACCGTGCGTGATGTCGCCGCCCGCCACACCGCCGGTGTGGAAGGTGCGCATCGTCAGCTGCGTGCCGGGCTCACCGATGGACTGCGCGGCGATGATGCCGACGGCCTCGCCGACGTCCACCCGCTTGCCGGTGGCCAGCGAGCGGCCGTAGCAGGCGGCGCAGACACCGATCTTGGCCTCGCAGACCAGGGCGCTGCGGGTGCGGACCTTCTCGACCCCGGCCTCGACCAGGCGCGTCACGACCGCGTCCGACAGGTCGGTGTCGGCCGGGAAGATGACCGTCCCGTCGACCACGACGTCCTCGGCGATGGTGCGGCCGACCAGGCTCGTCTCCGAGGTGGCGAGCTTGACCAGGGTGCCGTCCTGCAGGCGGTCGGCGACCTCGAAGGGGATCGTGCGGTCGGTGCCGCAGTCCTCCTCGCGGACGATGACGTCCTGCGCGACGTCCACCAGGCGCCGGGTCAGGTAACCCGAGTCGGCGGTGCGCAGCGCGGTGTCGGCCAGGCCCTTGCGGGCGCCGTGCGTCGAGATGAAGTACTCGACGACCGACAGGCCCTCGCGGAAGGACGACTTGATCGGACGCGGAATGGTCTCGCCCTTGGGGTTGGAGACCAGGCCGCGCATACCGGCGATCTGGCGGAGCTGGAGCGGGTTGCCTCGGGCGCCCGACTGGATCATCATCCAGATCGGGTTGTCCTTCTGGAACGCCTTCTCCATGTCCACCGCGACGTCCGCGGTGGCCTTGTTCCAGATCTCGATGAGCTCCTGCTTGCGCTCGTCGTCGGTGATCAGGCCGCGGTTGAACTCCCGCTGCACCTTCTCGGCGCGCTGCTCGTAACCGCCCAGGATCTCCGCCTTGTTGGGCGGCGTGATGACGTCGTCGATCGCGATCGTGACACCGGACCTGGTCGCCCAGTGGAACCCGGTGCTCTTGAGCGCGTCGAGCGCGTTGGCGACGGCCACCTTCGGGTAGGTCTCCGCCAGCTCGTTGACGATCGCCGAGAGCTGCTTCTTGCCGATCTCGTCGTCCACGAACGGGAAGTCGTCCGGCAGCGTCTCGTTGAACATGGCGCGGCCGAGCGTCGTCTCCAGCCGGTAGGGCTGGCCGGGCTCGTAGCCCTCGGGCGCCTTCCAGCCGCGCGGCGGCGGGACGTCCTTGAGCCGGATCTGGATCTTGGCCTGCAGGTCCAGCTCGTGCCGGTCGTAGGCCATGATCGCCTCGCCGATCGAGCCGAACGCGCGGCCCTCGCCCGTGGCGCCGTCCTTCTGCGTCGTCAGCCAGTACAGGCCGATGACCATGTCCTGGGTGGGCATGGTGACGGGCTTGCCGTCCGACGGCTTCAGGATGTTGTTGGTGGACAGCATCAGGATCCGCGCCTCGGCCTGCGCCTCGGCGGACAGCGGCAGGTGCACCGCCATCTGGTCGCCGTCGAAGTCCGCGTTGAACGCGGTGCAGACCAGCGGGTGGATCTGGATGGCCTTGCCCTCGACCAGCTGCGGCTCGAACGCCTGGATGCCGAGCCGGTGCAGGGTCGGCGCCCGGTTCAGCAGCACCGGGTGCTCGGTGATGACCTCTTCCAGCACGTCCCACACGACCGGGCGGGCCCGCTCGACCATCCGCTTGGCGGACTTGATGTTCTGCGCGTGGTTGAGGTCGACCAGCCGCTTCATGACGAACGGCTTGAACAGCTCCAGCGCCATCTGCTTGGGCAGGCCGCACTGGTGCAGCTTCAGCTGCGGGCCGACGACGATGACCGAGCGGCCGGAGTAGTCGACGCGCTTGCCCAGCAGGTTCTGCCGGAACCGGCCCTGCTTGCCCTTGAGCATGTCGGACAGCGACTTCAGCGGACGGTTGCCGGGCCCGGTGACCGGGCGGCCGCGGCGGCCGTTGTCGAACAGCGCGTCGACGGCCTCCTGCAGCATCCGCTTCTCGTTGTTGACGATGATCTCGGGCGCGCCGAGGTCGAGCAGGCGCTTGAGCCGGTTGTTGCGGTTGATCACCCGGCGGTACAGGTCGTTCAGGTCGGACGTGGCGAACCGGCCGCCGTCCAGCTGGACCATGGGACGCAGGTCCGGCGGGATGACCGGGATGCAGTCCAGCACCATGCCGAGCGGGCTGTTGCGGGTGTTGAGGAACGCCGAGACGACCTTCAGCCGCTTGAGGGCGCGGGCCTTCTTCTGGCCCTTGCCGGTGCGGATGATGTCGCGCAGCTTCTCGGCCTCGGCGTCGAGGTCGAAGTTCTGCAGCCGCGCCTGGATGGCCGCGGCGCCCATGCCGCCCTCGAAGTACTTGCCGAAGCGGTCGCGCATCTCGCGGTAGAGCAGCTCGTCGCCCTCGAGGTCCTGGACCTTGAGGTTCTTGAAGCGGCTCCAGACCTCGTCGAGGCGGTCGAGTTCGCGCTGCGCGCGGTCGCGCAGCTGCTTCATCTCCCGCTCGGCGCCGTCGCGCACCTTGCGCTTCTGGTCGGCCTTCGCGCCGGCCTCCTCCAGCTCCGCCAGGTCGCCCTCCAGCTTCTGCTGGCGGGCCTCGACCTGCGCGTCGCGGGCCTGCTCGATCTGCTGGCGCTCCACGGAGATGTGGGCCTCCAGCGTCGGCAGGTCGCGGTCGCGCCGCTCGGCGTCCACGCTGGTGATCATGTAGGCCGCGAAGTAGATGATCTTCTCGAGATCCTTCGGGGCCAGGTCCAGCAGGTAGCCGAGCCGGGACGGGACGCCCTTGAAGTACCAGATGTGCGTGACGGGCGCGGCCAGCTCGATGTGGCCCATCCGCTCACGGCGCACCTTGGCGCGGGTCACCTCGACGCCGCAGCGCTCACAGATGATGCCCTTGAACCGGACGCGCTTGTACTTGCCGCAGTAGCACTCCCAGTCGCGGGTAGGACCGAAGATCTTCTCGCAGAAGAGCCCGTCCTTCTCCGGCTTCAGGGTCCGGTAGTTGATCGTCTCCGGCTTCTTCACCTCGCCGTGCGACCACTGGCGGATGTCGTCGGCGGTCGCCAGACCGATGCGAAGCTCGTCGAAGAAGTTGACGTCAAGCAACTGTTTTCCCCTTGAGTTCTCAGACCTCGTCGACGCTCATCGCGCCCTCGTTCGGACGGCGGGAGAGGTCGATGCCGAGCTCCTCCGCGGCGCGGAAGACGTCCTCGTCGGTGTCGCGCATCTCGATGGAC